>NZ_JBVAPG010000450.1:0-780 GCF_055413685.1 Bradyrhizobium sp. LeoA1Lang
CTAGGGTCTGTTGGGATTCATCGGGAGTTTATCACGGCAGCGGTCAGATGGATCATGGCTGCGAAGCTTTGATCTGTCTTGTCTGCGCGCAGCGCGATGCGCTTGAATTCCTTGAGCTTGCAGAAGAAGTTTTCGATCAGATGCCGCCATTTGTACATCTCCTCGTCGATGGCGAGAGGTTTGGCGCGGCGCGGATGCTGGGAGATGACGGCCTTGGCGCCGCGTTCGTCGAGATCGGCGATGATGGCGTTGCTGTCGAACGCCTTGTCAGCGATCAGCGCACCGAAGGCTACCCCTTCGATGAGTGGCGGAACGCCGACCGTGTCGAAGCGCTGTCCGGGCAGCAGCACGAAACGCACCAGATTGCCGAGCGCATCGGTGAGCGCCAGGATTTTGGTGGTCATGCCGCCTTTCGAACGGCCGATGGCCTGGCTCTGAGTCCCCCTTTTGCGCCCTGTCCGTGGCGGTGGACCTTGACGATGGTGGCGTCGACCATGGCGTACTCCATGTCCGGCTCGTCCGAGACCGCCTCGAACAGGCGCTTCCACACGTCCGCCTTCACCCAGTCCCGGAAACGCGTATACACGCTGTTCCAGTGACCGAAAGCGCGCGGCAGATCGCGCCATGGACTGCCCGTGCGGGCGATCCATAACACCGCCTCAACAAACAGCCGGTTGTCCTTGCCGCTGCGGCCAGGATCGCTCGGCTTGCCGAGACAAAGCGGCTCCATCTTCGCCCATTGGCCGTCAGTCAAAACGAATCGTTCCATCCAAAGCTTGA
>NZ_JBVAPG010000451.1:0-776 GCF_055413685.1 Bradyrhizobium sp. LeoA1Lang
CGACGCCGGTCTGGGCGGCGCTGCCGGCGACGGACCCGGATGTGCGCGCCCTCGGGCTGAGCTCGCGCCATCTCGCTTATGTGATCTACACCTCGGGATCATCCGGCATGCCCAAGGGCGTCATGGTCGAGCATGCCCAGATTGTTCGTTTATTCGAGGCGACCGAGAGCTGGTATGGCTTCACCGAACACGACGTATGGTGCCTGTTCCATTCCTTCTCGTTCGACTTCTCAGTTTGGGAGTTGTGGGGCGCACTGCGCTATGGTGGGCGTTTGGTTCTCGTGCCGAGCCATACGGCTCGCTCTGCTTCTGACTTCCATGATCTCATCTGCAAGTCCGGCGTCACAGTTCTGAACCAGACCCCCTCGGCTTTTAAAGCTCTCATGGAGGTGGAGTCTCAGAGCAGTGTTCGAAGCCGCATTCGATATGTGATTTTTGGTGGGGAGGCTCTGGAGCCATCGATTCTGAAGCCGTGGTATGCAAGGCATTCCGATTGCGCCCCCCAACTGATCAACATGTACGGGATTACGGAAACGACCGTGCATGTCACCTATCGGCCGCTTGATCAGTCTGACACTTCCAACTCGGGCAGTCCGATTGGAAGGCGCATCCCCGATCTTCGGTTGTACGTGTTGGATCGATTTGGCCAGCCGGTTCCGTTTGGTGCGGTGGGGGAGCTTTACATTGGCGGGGCGGGGGTCGCGCGGGGCTATCTGAAGCGGCCCGAGCTGACGGCGGAGCGGTTCATCGCCAGTCCCTTTGTGGAAGGCGATCGG
>NZ_JBVAPG010000452.1:0-776 GCF_055413685.1 Bradyrhizobium sp. LeoA1Lang
AACACATCGATGCCTACGTCAACGCGTACAACGACAAAGCCGAGCCCTTCGTCTGGACCAAGAAAAAGGTCCGTCAACGCCGCTTCACAGGGCGCCGTATCACTCAGCTCTGATTCCGGGTACTAGTCCATGTTCCGAGCACACTATCTTGTTGTCCGAAGCCGCGCAAAGCAGCTCCTGCTCGCGCTAGTACCAGGCGGCCAGATCGATGCGTATTTGCCGCTCGTCAGATATCATCATGTCCCTCTCGCTCGTTTCCGGCCAAACGCCTCCACTCGCCGGCAAGCCCCACCGACTTCGCGCGCTGCGGCCACCAAATGGCTTAGAAAGGGATTAGATGAAGCTGACGCGGCGTTGTAAAATATGAATTTTCTGCCGGCTGATTAGCCGAAGGCTATACCTACCCGTAGTTGCGAGTATCCGCCTTCGGGTTTATGACACACACCAACAGTCCGGGTTGCCCCATAAGCGGATCGAGGAGCGCTTGTTTCCGCCCGTTACTCCCTATTTCCGCCAACTTTGATCGCCACGTAACTAGCGGATAATTTGACCGAAGCGTGGCCAGAAGGGTCCGCGATCAACGATTTCAATCGAAGCGGTTTGCAGAACGCGAATGAAAAGCGCTGCGCTATTTGCCCTTGGCCTCTTGTCTGGGGATGTCCCGGGTTCTGTTGAATTACTGAAGAGGTCGGCGTTGCCCACCTTGAGCCGGTAGGCTCGGGGTGCTGATTCCACAAAGGAGAGCAACGCCATGACGAGAGATATCACACCGGCTG
>NZ_JBVAPG010000453.1:0-769 GCF_055413685.1 Bradyrhizobium sp. LeoA1Lang
AGTCACCTTCCTGCCTGGCATCAAGCATGGCATTTGCCATCGTTACACCTCCACCGATCCGCTCATGCCAGGCTGTATCGCGCGCAAGCCGAAGGATGGCTAGGTGGGGGCCTCATGCCGGTTACTGCTAACCGAAGATGCCACCGATCGCATCCTCGCGATCGATATAACCGACAGTGAACGTCCGGAAGAGCAGGATCCGAGGCGCCGGTACGACAGTTCAGTGAGTGAGCTTCCCGAGAATAAGTTCAGGCTCTTGTCGGGCTGACTGTTCAATGCAGAAGGCGCGATCAAGTGGAAAACTGGTCGATCCGACCTGAGGAGACGAGATCATGTGCGAAACTACCTTTCACCGATAGTGCGTGAGGATGTACCAGCCCGGGACCGCAGCAGCGACGCTGCCCCAGAATCACGCCTGATCGTCACGAACTTCAAATTAGCCGTGAGTGAGGTGTTTGGACGGAACTCGAACCAGACGATAACGATGGAATGATCTTGGATTGGGGCGCGTTGAACGTCAGCTATTCTGCCAATAGCGGCGCCAATCTGACATCGAGGAAGATCAGAGTCGGGCCAAGAGGCGTCACTTCAACCGGTTTGCGGAGCAGGTTTTGACTCTTTGAAGATGCATCGGTTGGTACTGAAGGAGGGTGTCAGAAAGAATGTGTAAGCAGGTTTCTGTGAGTTTACCTTACCGAGGAGACTCACATGACGACCGACACGACGATTACACCTGAACTGCTGGATCAACTGCTTGCTAACTATGAGA
>NZ_JBVAPG010000454.1:0-764 GCF_055413685.1 Bradyrhizobium sp. LeoA1Lang
TCAAGGGAAGGAGAGCATCGCTCGTCTTGCGCGTCTGCGTGCACTCAGCCCTCACTCAGTGTTGCTGCATCGTAATAGCAACCCCCGTGCCAAGGCTGTCCACGCTCTTTAAGCTTCTGATTTCGCGCTGAAAAACTTGCGAGCCGACGGATGACACCAGGTGTTTTGAAGGTGACAGCAATTGTGCCGCTGTCAGAAGCCGAACAAGGATCGCAAGCATCAAACGGGCAAAAACCGGCTTGGCGCGGGCCCTTTCGATGCGTTCATGCGTGGAACGGAAATTGCTAATTGCTCTTGCAAGCCGCTTTGTCGGCGCGATTTTCAGGAGAGCGACAGTGCAGCAAGATGTCGAAACCTCGAGGGCGGAGGGCCAGCGACGGGTATTCGTGGTCGACGATGACGAGATCACCCGCGTGACTTTGCAACTTATGCTGCATGACGAGATCGAGACGCACGAGCTTGCAACGCCGGAAGAGGCTTTTGTCAGGGGCATCGATTGGTTGAAGCCGGATGTGGTGCTACTCGGCGCCTCCTTTTTGGGGCAAAAGGGGCCGCCGTTGATCGGCCAATTGGCGGCCCATTTTCCCGAGGTGCGGATCCTGATCGTCTGCGACAAATCCGACGAGCCCACCGCGGTCGAAGGCATCAAGGCGGGCGCGCACGGCGTGCTTATCAAGCCTCTCACCTTGGAAGCCGTCCGCAAGAAGGTCGATGGTATTCTCGAACGGGGCGCCACCGCGCCCATCGTGCAGCTCAGGGTGCTG
>NZ_JBVAPG010000455.1:0-763 GCF_055413685.1 Bradyrhizobium sp. LeoA1Lang
CAACCTCGGCTCGCACAAGGGCAAGGCCGTACGTCGCGCCATCCGTGCCGCCGGTGCACGGTTGTTCTTCCTACCGAAATACTCACCCGATCTGAACCCGATCGAGCAGTTCTTCGCCAAACTCAAGTATTGGCTTCGCAAAGCCGCAAAGCGGACCACCGAGGCTGTCTACGATGCCATTGGTCCGATCCTCGACACTGTCACACCCGCCGAGTGCTCAAACTACTTCACCAACGCCGGATATGGTCAAACCTAATCTCATCACGCTCTAATTGCTCATTCCGCGCTCGGGCGCTGTGCCGGCGTAGAACGCGCGATACCTACTCTGGCGGTCCAGGGCCGTGAACCAGCGAGACGCCCTTTGGCCTGGACAAATATACCGATTCCATAATCGAGCCTTAGGCATAGCGAGCGCCTTAGGCATAGCGAGCGGCGCGTTATGCCGCCGTGCTGGAGATCGCTGCCCACACCTGTAGCCCGTACGCTGAACTGCGCATGGACGCAAAGCTAGCGGAGTCTATCACGAAGGTGACTGCGGATCCGGCCTGGTGTGGCTGTCCTCACGCGCTCTCCTTGCGCTGCATTTCTCGATCAACGTTGCGGTGAGAATTACCGCAAGGCCCAACATCACGATGCCGGCGGCAAGCCAGCTTGGTAACGGAGGCCTCCCGGAGCGGCTTGACCACGAAAGAGAGCGAGTATGCGGCCACGAGCCCGGCAAAGGTGAAGGTGAGGGTGCTTCCGGCCTAGAGAGATGCGAGAA
>NZ_JBVAPG010000456.1:0-753 GCF_055413685.1 Bradyrhizobium sp. LeoA1Lang
CCTCGCGGTGCGTGCACCCGAGATGCTGGCGGTCTGTCAGCAGGTCGCGGCGATCCCCGTCAAGCGCACATCATTGCCCGATACACATTTCCTCGAGCGAGAGGAGGTAACGGCATTGTTTCGTTCGCTGCCTCGACAAGGTCATCTCTCGCTGCGCGACCGCACACTGTTGCTCTTCCTGTACAACACGGGCGCTCGGGTGCAGGAAGTTGCCGATCTTCGTATCGAGCACCTCGAACTCAAGCCACCAGCCAAAGTCCACTTGCACGGCAAGGGTGACAAGTGGCGGACGTGCCCGCTTTGGGATGAGACAGTGAAGCATCTCCAGGCGCTCCTCGCCCAGCGTAGCGCATCGCCAGGCGAGCCAGTCTTCTGCGCTCCGAAGGCCCGCCCTCTAACGCGGTTCGGGATCTATAAGATTGTCCGACGACACGGCGCATCCTTCGATACACACGGGCCGAAATCCAGGCGGGTCAGTCCGCATCTATTCCGGCACACCGCTGCTTGCCACCTGCTGGAATCCGGTGTCGAAGTCAATGTCATACGGAGTTGGCTCGGGCACGTGAGTCTCGACACGACAAACCGTTATGCCGAGCTGACGCTGCGCGCTAAAGCCGAGGCGCTGCGCGCCTGCGAACTGGGTTCCGATATTTCAACGGTGTCCCGGGCTCGCGTCGCCTGGAAGGACGACAAAACCCTCCTCGACTGGCTCAATTCACTGTAGCGCATTATGTGCCTACACGCCCGCGATCC
>NZ_JBVAPG010000457.1:0-752 GCF_055413685.1 Bradyrhizobium sp. LeoA1Lang
GTGACATTCTGCGCATGAGATCGCTTATCGCATCACGTGCGATCGATATCTGCTTCCTTTTGGAAGATGAGCCTATTCAAGGCTTTACTCGACAGCCGCTTTTTCATCAGCCACTATCGATGGCAAGACTACCGTTTGCGGAAGATGTAGCGCATACCATTTCGCTCGAGCGGCTGGCTCACGTTCCTCTTGTGCTGCCGACACGACCCAACGGAGTTCGCAGCGTGCTGGACCGGGCATTCCAAGGGGCCGGTTTGACTCCCAACTGCATCGCGGAGGTCGATACGTTCGCCAGTGCGCTCTCCTTGGTCAATGCTGGTATTGGCAATGTGATCGTTCCGAAGATCTTCTTCCCGGACATACCGGGACATCGCGATCTGAGGCTAATCGCCATAGATCCGCCGATCCATGTGACAGGATGCCTGATCTATTCCGGCAATACTCCGCTCGTCTCCGCGGCACAGGCGGTAGGCGACCTCCTGGTAACCCACGTGGAACTGGCGCTTCGGAACAGTAGTAGAGAGAAAGAAAGCTCATTGTGATAGCAGCGGCTTCGAGGGACACTGGTATGAAGCCCAGCCTTGCGCGAAGAGACACGCTCGATCCCAATCCGGCAAACGAGTGCAGGAAGCGAGTTCCTCGATCCGCATGACGCCGTGCAAGTACTCAGTGTTGCGCCGCGTGTCCGTCCGCATTGGCCGCGACTTCGGTGGCGATCTCATCAGATGCGAAGGCGATATGCTCATCGCTCG
>NZ_JBVAPG010000458.1:0-749 GCF_055413685.1 Bradyrhizobium sp. LeoA1Lang
GACGATCGTTGTAGAAGGCGATCCAGCTTGCGACCCCTGCCTTGGCCTCGCGGCCGTCGGCATAGCCTCTGAGATAGATGTCCTCATGCTTGAGCGACCGCCACAGCCGCTCGATGAAGACGTTGTCGATCCAACGACCGCGGCCATCCATGGAGATCCTGATCCCTGCGCCCGCCAACGCGCCGGTGAAGGCCGCACTGGTGAACTGGCTGCCCTGGTCGGTGTTGAAAATCTCCGGCGTGCCGTACTTCGCCAGCGCCTCTTCCAGCGCCGCCACGCAGAACCAGACGTCCATCGTGTTCGACAACCGCCACGCCAGGACCGCACGGCTCGCCCAGTCGATGATGGCAACGAGATAAAGAAAGCCGCGGCCGATGGGCAGATACGTGATGTCGGCCGCCCATACCTGGTTTGGCCGGTCGATCGTCAAGTTGCGCAACAGATAGGGATAGATCTTGTGGCCCGGCGCCGGCCTCGTAGTGTTCGGCCTTGGTCCCAGCGCCGCAATGCCCATCTTGCGCATCAACCGCTTGCGATTGACCTGAAGCCCCTCAACCTTCAGCATCGCGGTCATTCGCCGC
This sequence comes from Bradyrhizobium sp. LeoA1Lang, assembly GCF_055413685.1. Taxonomy (NCBI): domain Bacteria; kingdom Pseudomonadati; phylum Pseudomonadota; class Alphaproteobacteria; order Hyphomicrobiales; family Nitrobacteraceae; genus Bradyrhizobium; species Bradyrhizobium sp. LeoA1Lang. The sequence goes on from NZ_JBVAPG010000458.1 coordinate 582, forward strand.
GAGCCCAGGAACGGTCAGGCGGTGAACAACTCGTCGATCCGCCGCATCAGGGCAAGGTCGTTGTCGTTGGCCGGCCGTGGCGGCCGGTAGACCCCAGAGCGCGCGATGCCAAGTAACATGCATTGCCGGCGGATCGACAGCGCCATGTCGGCGCGATCGAGCATTCCT
>NZ_JBVAPG010000459.1:0-740 GCF_055413685.1 Bradyrhizobium sp. LeoA1Lang
ACAACTGTAATGCTAGGGCCTGTTGAGATTCATCTAGAATGGATAACAGCGGTGGCGAGGTAGATCATCGCCTCGAAGCTGCTGTCGGTCTTGTCGGATCGCATTGCTATGCGTTTGAATTCCTTCAGCTTGCCGAAGAAGTTCTCGATCAGGTGGCGCCATTTATAGATGTCCTTGTCGATGTCGAGAGGCTGGGCGCGCCTTTGATGTTGCGAGATGACGATCTTGGCCTTGCGTTCGTTCAGCTCTTCGATGATCCAGTTGGAATCAAAAGCCTTGTCGGCGATCAAGCCGCCGAATTCGATGTCTTGGATCAGGGGCGCGACGCCGACGGTGTCAAAGCGATGGCCAGGGAGCAAGATAAACCGCACCAGATTCCCAAGCGCGTCGGTCAGCGCGAGGATTTTGGTGGTCCAGCCGCCCTTCGATTTGCCGATGGCCTGATTTTTGGTCCCCCCTTTGCTCCCTGCCCGTGGCGGTGAACTTTGACGATTGTCGCGTCGACCATGGCGAACTCCATGTCTGGATCATCCGATACGGCGTCGAAAATCTGCCTGAAAACGCCGGCTTTCACCCAATCGCGATAGCGCTTGAACACCGTGTTCCAGTTGCCAAACGTCGGCGGCAGATCTCTCCATGGGCTGCCCGTGCGGGCGATCCACAGCACGGCCTCGAGGAACAAACGATTGTCACCCCCTGTGCGACCGGGATCGGTCGGCTTGCCCAAACAAAGCGGCTCC
>NZ_JBVAPG010000045.1:0-56759 GCF_055413685.1 Bradyrhizobium sp. LeoA1Lang
CTCGCGCATCCCATCTTGGCCAGCGATCATCCGATCGCATCAAACAGGCCGGACATATGGATGCAAGCGATCCGATCACCTCAAAAGCTCTTGTGCCACGGGGGCCGTCCACATATGGGTCCCCGCCTTCGCCGGGACGACGCAAGACTTATCGCCGGTGACGCTTACCGCTTCGCGCTGGCCTGCTCGGCGGAGCTTTGTGCGGCCTCGGCGAGCTCTGCCGAGATCTCCGCGGTCTCGGCCGGGTTTCCCCAGCTCGGCGCGTCGCTGCCATTGCCCCAGGCGCGCGGGCGATAGAAGGTGTGGACGCCGAACTTGTACGTCTTCTTCATTTCGCTGACCCAGGACGGGCGCACCCAATAGGCGTGATAGTGCGTCGACTTGTCGACCTCGGGCAGCCAGAGCCGGCCATCCAGCATCGCCTTGGCGATCTTCCGCGCGCGGTCCCACATATCAGGCTCGCGGATCACGTCGCGGACGTTGTCGCAGGCGAAGGTGAACTGGCAGGCGAAGTGGCGATACTTGTTCTGGTAGACCACGCCACAGACGTTGGTCGGATATTTGCCGGAGAAAGCGCGGTTCAACACCACCTGCGCCACCGCGATCTGGCCACGCACCGCCTCGCCCCTCGCTTCGAAATAGACGGCTTCGGCAAGGCACTTTTCGGATTTGGCGCGCGACTTCTCGTCGAACAGGCCGAGCCGCTCGGCCGGCGTCTTGGCGTGCTGGTCGTCGGCATTGACCTCGCCCTTCGGCGCAATGCTCTCACCCATGTCGCCGGCGCGCACCGGGCCGTCGGCATCGACGGGCAGCGAGGCCATCGCCTTCATGTCCGGATCGGGCGAGGCATCGGGCGCGACGATCGTCGGCTCCTCGCCCGGCTGCCAGCGCTCCATGGTCTCGGGCGTTCCGAGCGACGAGCCGAAGAACAGGTTTGAGGTCTTGAACGCGAACGCATCGCGCGCCGGAGGCGCCGTCTCGGGAGCGGCCGTCGGTGACGCCGGCTGCGACGGCGCATATTGCGGCAATGGCGGCGCGTTCAGCGCGTCCTGCAATTCCGGATCGAGCGGCACATGTGCGGCGGGTGCGCGCGCAGCGGTCTTCATGCCCCTGACCGAAGAGTTCGAGGTCGAGGGATCTTCGCTTGCAGGCGCGGACTCGCTGGGCGCAGCTTCAGCCGGGGGCGCGACGGCGAGACGATCGCCCTTCAGCGTGCGATCGACCGTGGGGAAATCGGAGGCGGCGTAGCGCGGCGGCTGCGCGACGATCGGGTTGCGGGTGATGGAACCGGTGAGGTCGCCGCCCTGGCTGTCGAGCCGCGCCAGCCGATAGGTGGCAACTTGCGGCGAGGACGTCCCGATCGGTCGGCCGAAACTGTAGGCGGCGACGTGGATCGTGCCCATGGCGGAGAACATGCGCTTCTGCCAGCGCTCGGCGACCCCGGGCTGGCGGGCAAGCAGTGACGCGATGTCCTGATATCCGGTCTCGGTCGGCATCAATGCGAAGATGCTAAGACCGAGTCCGAAGAGCGCGAACCGTGCGCCCTTCGGATGGTTACGCAACACTAACATCGATACGCTCACGCAACACTTACAACGACCGAACGCAGTCCATCCGTGCCATTCGACCAAATTTGTTGGTATCGAATTTAGGTTGCCGCGGGGTTAATCGGCGTGGCTTGTCCGCTACACACAAGAGATCGCACAGATTTTGCGCGACGCATCGAATGCATTGGTAAATGCCTCGCGGATGAAAGTGGTAAATATGAGGTCAACGAACGTGGTGAAGAAAGTCTTCACCGCGTGAAGATGCTCGGGACGTGTCAGCGGCTCTATCCGTTGTCATTGCGAGCGGAGCGAAGCAATCCATCTCTCGCCGAGTGGCGGCATGGATTGCTTCGCTTCGCTCGCAACGACGTGGGGTGGGCTCTGATTCAATTGTCCAGCAGCCTGATAGGATCATGCTCTAGTCTTCGTGCAGGAGCGCCTGCAGGCGCCGGGCAAGGTCCGCGACATGGAAGGGTTTCTCGATGATCGGAAACTCGTCCACGGCGTGGTGCCGTTCCAATGCATCTCCGGCATAACCGGAGGTGAGCAGGATCTTGATGTCCCTGCACAGCCGTCTCGCTTCGCGCGCCAGCTCGATGCCGTTCATGCCGCTCGGCATCACGATGTCGCTGAACAGGAGCGCGAAGTCCTCGTCGCCCCTCAACATCTTCAGGGCCTCAAGTCCGTTGCGGGCACAGACAACTTCGTAGCCGAACGAGCTCAACATCGCCGAGGTGACCTCGAGCAGATCCTCATTGTCGTCGACGACGAGGATCCGCTCCGAACCTCCCGGTATAGCTCGTGCCTTCCGTTCTTGCACCGGCGCCTCCGGGGCCTTGTCGGCCTTGGGCAGGTAGAGTGCGACCGTAGTCCCTGCTCCCGGCGTGCTTTCGACAGTGACGTGCCCGCCGGACTGTCGAACGAAGCCATAGACCATGCTGAGGCCAAGCCCGGTCCCCTTGCCGACTTCCTTGGTCGTGAAGAAGGGCTCGAAGATCCTGTCGCGCACTTCGGGCGGCATCCCGCAGCCGGAATCCTTGACGGCCAGCCACACATAAGGTCCTGCCTGACACTCGGCCACGGCCCCCTGCTCGAGTTCGACATTCCGCGTCTCGATCTCGAGCACGCCGCCGTCCGGCATCGCATCGCGCCCATTGAGCGCAAGGTTGAGAAGAGCGGTCTCCAGCGATGAAGGATCGACATGGCACAGCCACAATTGCTCGTCGGTCCGCAGCCTGACCTCGCAGCCTCCCCCGACCGCTTGCTGGATCAGACCCTGGAATTCGGCAATGAGCTGATTCGCGTTGACGAGTTTGGGATTGAGTATCTGCCGCCGCGAGAAGGCGAGAAGCTGCGACGTCAGCTTCTCCCCTCGCTGGGTGGCGCGACGGGCCGCCGCGGCGTACTGCCGGACCTTGCCGATGTCGGCGGCATCCTCGATGAGGTCGAGGCTGTTCGAGACCACCGTGAGCAGATTGTTGAAGTCGTGCGCGATCCCCCCGGTGAGCTGACCGACCGACTCCATCTTTTGGCTCTGGTGGAATTGCTCCTCGATCAGCCGGCGCGCCTCCACCGCATGCTTGTGATCGGTGATGTCGCGAAGAAAGATCACGAGACCCTGGCTGGAGGGAAACGCATTGACCGCGTACCAGACCTGCCGACGCGTACAGAACACTTCGAGGAATGCCGGCCGCTGCGTTGATGTCACCTCCAGGATCTGGTTGGTGATATCGAGGTCATCGGCGTCTGGAAATGCCTCCGACAACGTCAGGCCCCTGACATCCTGCCCCTCCGCAAGGTCTGTCCAGGCGGGTCCGTTGAGATAGGTGAGGCGCCAGTCCTGATCGATGATCAGCACGCTGTCGGTGGTGCTCTCGAAGATCATCGTGATCCGGGCCGCGGCTTCCTCCGCTTTCTTCCTCGCATCGGACAATTCCTGCTCGCGGTGTTCCAGCGCATCGGCCATGGTGTTGAATGCATCGGCGACCCGCGCGATTTCGGAAGTGCCATGGATGTCCACCCGCCGGGTAAAATCGCCGAGCCGCCATCGGTTGGCGGCGTCGACCAATTGCCCAAGCGGGCGACGGATGAACCGACGGGCGCCCAAGGATGTCAGGATCAGCACCAGCGCGGTACTCAGGATGATCAGGAAGACGCCGCGCTGCGTGCCGTGCTGGATTGCGGTGAATGCCTGGTCCTTGTCCAGGCCGAAGCTGATGAGAAGGCCTCCGGAACTGTCCGGCAGGGCTGCATAGCCGACGATCCGCTCCACGCCGTCGAGCTCCGTGGTGTCGGCCGCACCGGATTTCTCAAGGTGTGGTTCATGCCCTTCGCTCAGGGTCCGCCCGACAAAGCGCGCGTTGTCGGGATAGCGGGCAAGGTACCTCCCGTTGCGGTCCATGATTCCGAGCGCAGCTCCCGCCGGCGCGCCCTTTCGCGCAATGTAGTCGGCGAGCCAATCCAGGCTGAGGGTTGCGATGATGGCACCCCCCATCTGCCCGTCCTGTTCGTAGAAAGGCAATGCAAACTGAATGGCCTTTCGACCGGATGACAGGCCCAGCGAGAACTCGCCGACGGAGAATGCGCCGGTTTTCCGCAAGTTGGCGAAATAGGCCCGGCCCGAGACATCGACCGGCTTGCGATTATTGTCAGGGGTGCAGAACGTGATGCCGTTCAAATCGGTGACGACAACGGTGAGGAAAGCCGGGAATCGCTGCTTGATAGCGCCCATATATGCATTGCACGACTCGCCGTCCTTCGCCTTGATCGACGGAAGCTCCGACAGCGTGATCAGGACCTGATGAATTCCCTGAACGATCTGCCGTTGCTCCGCGGCGGCAAGTTCAGCCAGATTGAGCGCTTGGTTCTGCACCTCGATCTGACGCGCGCGACGCAGGTCGAATTCATTATACGCTTGGATCGCTATTGCCGGCAGCAGAGCGACAGCCACCAGCACAAGCAGCCGTGATAGAAGGGTCACTTCCCATCACGCCCCAATCCTGACGCTCGCCCGCCATCGCGCCGTCGCTGCGCTGATCTCAATTGAATACGCAAAAACAATCTGAAGCATCCCATACCAAACCTCACTCTACTGGCACAGGATTGTGAGCGCGGGTTACAGTTCGATTTCAGCACGCGGAAAGTTGGGTTACGCCTGTAACGCGTCTTTCCTTGCCCGCGCGCTCGCAGGACCATCCGGCGGACGTCGCGCACAAAAGAAAATGGCCGGGAAATCCCCGGCCATTCTCAGTTAGCGCATGAAGAATATCGAATTGCATCCGCGATCAATGCTGCACTCCCTCTCCCGCTTGCGGGAGAGGTGAAGAACGTCACGCCTGGCTCGCGATCGCCTTGCCGAGCGCGGCTTGGGCTGCGGCCAGCCGCGCGATCGGCACGCGGTAGGGCGAGCACGAGACATAGTCGAGCCCAACCTCGTGGCAGAACGCGACGGAGGCGGGATCGCCGCCATGCTCGCCGCAGATGCCGACCTTCAAGTTGGGCCGCGTCTTGCGGCCGCGCTCCACACCGATCCTGACCAGCTCGCCGACGCCGTCGCGATCGACCGAGATGAAGGGATCGATCTCGAGGATACCCTTGGCGATGTAGGTGCCGAGGAAGCTCGCGGCGTCGTCGCGGCTGATGCCGTAGGTGGTCTGGGTCAGGTCGTTGGTGCCGAAGGAGAAGAACTCGGCGGTCTCGGCGACCTTGCCGGCCATCAGGCAGGCGCGCGGCAGCTCGATCATGGTGCCGACCTGGTAGGTCAGCTTGGCGCCGGTCTCCTTCGTCACCGCATGCGCGGTGGCGTCGATCCGCGCCTTCACCAGGTCGAACTCGGCCTTGGTGGCGATCAGCGGCACCATCACCTCGAGCCCGACGGCCTTGCCGGTGCGCTTGCCGGCTTCGACCGCCGCCTCGAAGATCGCGCGCGCCTGCATCTCGGCGATCTCAGGATAGGCGATCGCAAGACGGCAGCCGCGGAAGCCGAGCATCGGGTTGAACTCGGCGAGTTCGCGGGCGCGATCGGCGAGCCGGCGCGGATCGGTGTTCATCGCGCGCGCGACTTCCTCGATCTCGGCCTGGGTGTGCGGCAGGAACTCGTGTAGCGGCGGATCGAGCAGGCGGATCGTGACGGGGAGGCCCTTCATGATCTCGAACAGCTCGACGAAGTCGGCGCGCTGCATCGGCAACAGCTTCGACAGCGCGGCGCGGCGCGATTGCTCGTCTTCCGACAGGATCATCTCGCGCACCGTGCGGATGCGCGTCTCCTCGAAGAACATGTGCTCGGTGCGGCAGAGGCCGATGCCCTCGGCACCGAACTTCACCGCGGTGCGCGCATCGTCGGGGGTATCGCCGTTGACGCGGACGCCCAGCCGGCGCACGCCGTCGGCCCAGCCCATCAGCGTGCCGAACTCGCCCGACAGCTCCGGCTCGATCATCGGCATGCGCCCGGCCAGCACCTGGCCGATGCCGCCATCGATGGTGATGACGTCGCCCGCCTTGAAGGTGCGCGAGCCGACGCTCATCGTGCCGCGGCCGTAATCGACGCGGATGGCGCCGCAGCCGGAGACGCAGGGCTTGCCCATGCCGCGCGCGACCACCGCGGCATGCGAGGTCATGCCGCCGCGGGTGGTCAGGATGCCCTCGGCCGCGTGCATGCCGTGGATGTCTTCCGGGCTGGTCTCGACACGGACGAGAATGACCTTGCGGCCGTCAGCCTGCAGCTTGGCCGCTTCGTCGGAGGAAAACACGATCTCGCCGGAAGCCGCACCCGGCGAGGCCGGCAGGCCGGTGCAGATGATATCGCGCTTCGCCGCCGGATCGATGGTCGGGTGCAGCAATTGATCGAGCGAGGCCGGATCGATCCGCGTCACCGCATCTTCTTTCGAGATCAGGCCCTCATTGGCGAGCTCGACGGCGATGCGCAGCGCCGCCTTCGCGGTGCGCTTGCCGCCGCGGGTCTGCAGCATCCACAGCTTGCCCTGCTCGACCGTGAACTCCATGTCCTGCATGTCGCGGTAGTGCTTTTCCAGCAGCGTGTAGATCCGCGTCAGCTCCTTGAACGCGTCGGGCATCGCGGTTTCCATCGACGGCTTGTCGGAGCCGCTCTCCTGACGCGCGTACTCGGTGATGTCCTGCGGCGTGCGGATGCCGGCCACGACGTCCTCGCCCTGCGCGTTGATCAGGAATTCGCCGTAGAGCTTGCTCTCGCCGGTCGAGGGATTGCGGGTGAAGGCGACGCCGGTCGCCGACGTCTCGCCCATATTGCCGAACACCATCGCCTGCACGTTGACGGCCGTGCCCCAGGTCGCCGGAATGTCGTGCAGCTTGCGGTAGGTGACCGCGCGCGCGTTCATCCACGAGGAGAACACCGCGCCGATCGCGCCCCAGAGCTGATCGTGCGGATCCTGCGGGAACGGATGGCCAGTCTCGCGCTCGACCGCTTCCTTATACTTGCCGACCAGCTCGACCCAGTCGTCACCGGTCAGGTCGGTGTCCAGCGAATAGCCCTGGCTGTCCTTGAAGGCGTCGAGGATGTCTTCGAAGTGATGGTGCTCAAAACCGAGCACCACGTCCGAATACATCGTGATGAAGCGGCGGTAGCTGTCATAGGCAAAGCGGCGGTCGCCCGAGAGATCGGCCAGCGCCTCCACGGTCTGATCGTTCAGCCCCAGGTTGAGCACGGTGTCCATCATGCCCGGCATCGAGGCGCGGGCGCCGGAGCGGACCGAGACCAGGAGCGGGTTCTTGGCGTCGCCGAAGATCTTGCCGGTCAGCTTGCCGACATAGTCGAGCGCCTTCTCAACCTGCGCCTTCAGCTCTTTTGGATAGGTCTTCTCGTGCTCGTAGAAATAAGTGCAGACCGAGGTCGGGATCGTGAAGCCGGGCGGCACCGGCAGGCCCAGATTGGCCATCTCGGCGAGGTTGGCGCCCTTGCCGCCGAGCAGATCGCGCATCTCGGCTTTGCCCTCGGCCTTGCCGTCGCCGAAGGTGAAGACCCATTTGTTGGGCTTGATCGCCGCCACGGCCGGCTTTGACGCCGGCGCTTTCGTCACGGACTTCGCCACCGGCTTGGCGGGGGCCTTAGCAGCAGCCTTGACAGGAGTCTTAACAGGAGACTTGGCGGGAGCCTTGACCGGAGCCTTCGCCGCCACCTTTGGCGCGCTCTTCTTCAGCGCCTTTCGCGCCGCCGGCGCGGCCTTGCGGGCCGGGGCGGATGGCTTTGATTTCGCTGCGCTTTTCTCTGCTGCTTTCTTGGACTTGGCAACGGCTTTGGCCATGGCTTTCAACAATCCGGAGTGAGGGGCAAGAAGATGGGCGCCTTACACCACTTTGGTGTGTCGGGCGCAAGCTGCGAACGGGCTTTCGATCCTACAAATGCAGCCAGCGCAAAAGCCCCATGCCGACCAAGCCCACGAAGATCAGATAGATCGCTACGATGAAGTTCAGCAGCCGCGGCATGACCAGGATCAGAATGCCTGCGATCAGGGCCACGATGGCAGGGACATGCGCAGCGGTGATGACCATTTGAGGAAGCTCCAGCAGATTTGTTCGGGAAGGAAATCGAATCGAGGCGGGTATTGTACTGGCATCGCGTTTTCGAGCGAAGTGTTACCGGTTTCGCATGAAGGAAACGCGTCAGACCGAGAATCGGCCCCGCCCGCCACCACGGCCCAATATTTGAGACGTTCGACGGTTCAATCGGTTCCGCTATCCACGAAAATTGCTCAAAATTGCCGCGGATATGGCCGCGCTTTTTGCGGAACATCGGCGCGCGCGATGCATTGGCCCCACATTGTGCATCGGCAAAAAGCCGGCACTCGCGGCGTCTCAAAGGAGACCCCGCCTCAAAGCAAAATCGTCGCGAAGGAGTGAGCCATGCGAAACCGATTCCTTGCCGTTGCAGCGATGGCGTGCGCGATCAGTGCACCGGTCGCGGCGCAGGCGCAAGGCAGCGTCACCACCGGCGTTGTCGGCGGCAATACCGTTGTGGTGGAAGAAGGTGGCGGGATCACGGTCGATCAGCGGCCGGCGTTCCGCGAATATGTCGTCCGCGAACGCGTGCCGGACTACACGATTTCCGACCGCGTGGCAGTTGGCACCGTGCTGCCGGAAACCGGCGTGATCTATTACGACGTGCCGCAACGCTTCGGTGGAACCCCGTTCCGATACACCGTCGTGAACGGTGAGACCGTGCTGGTCGAGCCGCGCTCGCGTCGCATCGTTCAGGTGATCGACTGACCCTGGACGTTAGCGAGTAGTCCGGGCGCCGTGCGAGCGGATGTGCGCGACTGCGACCGGACCCAAGAGCCCCGCCTGGCCCTCCCCTCCAGGCGGGGCTTTGCTTTCTGCCTAGAGCGTTTTCGAGCGAAGTGGACACCGGTTCGCGTGAAGAAAACGCGTCAAAACAAGAATCTAGCTAGAGCTTCGGTTCTGATTCAATCAGAACCGAAGCTCTAGCGATTACGATCGCAGCATCGAGAGCAGCGTCGAGGTCGACTTGTAGTTCTTGATCGCGGCATCCTGGAATTGGGGCGTCCAGTTCGCGGCCTGCCGCTCTTCGGAGCTCATCGAGGAATAGGCCTTCAGGATGCCGAGGCTGAGCTGACGCGGATCGCCGGTCGATTGGCTCTCCTTCAGCGCGTCGAGAACGGAGGCGCGCGTCCGAGCATTCAATTCCTGCTTGGCGGCATAGACCTCCTCGACGGAGAATCGATTGTTCTTGTTCAGCGCGATCGCCGACAGTGAGCGATTGTCGAGCGGAGACAGATCGGCCAATTGCCCGGTTTTTCGTCCGGGGTCATAGACCAGCTCCTTGCCATTGCTTGCCGCCTCGCTCTTCTGGCGGTCGAGAAACCCGCGCACGTCGCTGGCGATATCGCCGAAGTCGCGGCTCTTGCCGGTCGTGGGACTGGTCGTGCCGGCGAGCGCGGCCGCGATCGGATCGCCGGCAATTCCCGTTGGTGCTACCGTCGGGTCCGTCTGCGTCGCCTGATAGCCCTTGAACACCGCGCCGCGCTGGGCCGCCCAGGTCGCGGTCGCCTTCTCTTCGGGGCTGGCGCCGTCGAGATAATCCAGCGCCGCCTTGTAGCTGACATTGTAGTCGCCGGTCAGGCGCGTGGTCGCCAGCGACGGCGCCAGCGCGGCATCGAAGCGCTGCTTCAACGCGCCGGCCGCCACCGCCTGCTCATCGGAAGTGAACTTGCCGCCATTATTGGTCGAGATCGCAAACAGCGAGCGGCGATCCAGGCTCGAGAGATCGATCGTGGTCTTGCCATCGACCAGCGGTCCCTTCACGCCGGCTGCCGTGTAGAGCCGGTCGAGCGTCGCGCGCGCGTCGTTCGTGACCGTCGTGAAGTCGAGCAGCGATCCTTTTGCGAGTTGCGCGCGGGCCGCTTCCGACAAGGTCAGGTTGGTCGCGCTGTTGGACGCGAGTGGATCATTATTCGCGCTGTCGTTGGACAGCGTCGATGCCAGCGACGGCGTCGCCGCCGCCCGCGCATAGGCCGAACCATATTGGGCGTAAGGATTGAGCGCCGTGCCGATGGAGGTCATCGGGAAATTCCTGCATTTGCGCGCGGGCGATTTCTTAAGAAACCGTTCACCCGGCACGACCTTCGCAGGACGTGGTTAATGAGGGGTAAATGTTGCGGGATATTTCTGCCTGCCCCACGCCGTCATTCCGGGGCGTCCGAAGGACGAGCCCGGAATCCATTTCGCCGCGTGCTCTGCTGCCCGATGGATTCCGGGCTCGCGCTTCGCGCGCCCCGGAATGACAGCGTCAGGATCAATCCTGGATCTTCGAGAAATCCGCGACCGCCCGTGTCGCGGCGCGAATTTCATTCAACAGCTTCAGTCGGTTCTCGCGCACCTTCGGATCGTCATCATTGACCTTGACCTTGTCGAAGAACGCATCGACCGCCGGCCGCAGCGTCGCCATCACGCTCATCGCGCCGGCGAAGTCCTCGGCCGCGACCGCAGCACTCGCCTCACGCTTGACCTGATCGATCGCCTTCGCCAGCGCCTTCTCTTCGTCCTGCCGATAGAGCGACGGATCGGGTGCACCATCGAACGTGCGCTTGTCCCTCTTCTCCTCGATCGCAAGGATGTTGCCCGCGCGCTTGGTGCCCGCAAGCAGGTTCTTGCCGTCGTCGCTGTCGAGGAATTTGCCGAGCGCCTCGACGCGGCGGACGACGAGCAGCAGATCGTCCTGTCCACCGAGCGAGAACACGGCGTCGACAAGATCGTGCCGCGCGCCCTGGTCGCGAAGCTGGACTTTCAGGCGGTCGGCGAAGAAGGCGAGGAGGTCGCTTGATGCGAGGTCAACTACCTCTTTTACGAAATTCTCCGCGGTATTCCACTTCCTTAGGTAATCGGCCTTATCTAGTTCGCTCAGGTCCGCTTCAATTCTTGTTCGCCTATCCGGAATTGCGGCTTCCATGAAATCGCGAACGATAAAGAATTTTTCCAAGAGAGCCTTGTTGATCGCATCATACGGAAGATTGCTTTGGCCAGACCGTTTGGCCTCTTGATAGTTGGCATAAGCAGGTTGCGCACTCCCATCGTGCGCAAGCAGGCAAGTTGTGAAATGAACCGCGAAAAGAGCATCAAGGTCGGAAACAAATAGCCCGTCTTTCCCCCAATTTCTGTCACCAAGCGAATGGTAGAGCTGTTCCACTTGTTCGGCTTCAGAAATGACGGCCGCTCTGAAATGGTTAGCTAGGATCGGACCAAGATTGAAGCGAACCTGATTATCAACCAGCAATCGCGTAACGCCCAGAGCGGCGCGCCTTAGCGCATACGGATCCTTGCTCCCCGTCGGCTTTTCGTCGATCGCCCAGAATCCAACCAGCGTATCGATCTTGTCCGCCAGCGCGACTGCCACGCTCACCGGATCAGTCGGCACGCGATCCGCGGGCCCCTGCGGCTTGTAGTGCTCCTCGCTCGCGGCAGCGACGGACGCATCCTCGCCCTGCGCCAGCGCGTAGTACTTGCCCATCAAGCCCTGCAGCTCCGGGAATTCGCCGACGACTTCCGTCAGCAAATCCGCCTTCGCCAAATGCGCGGCGCGTTTCGTCTTCTCGACATCGGCGCCGACCAGCGGTGCGATCTCCGCGGCCAAACGCTCGATCCGCTTGATGCGCTCGCCCTGGGTGCCCAGCTTTTCGTGGAACACGATCTGGTCGAACTTCGGCAGCCGGTCCTCGAGCTTCGTCTTCAGGTCCGTCTCGTAGAAGAACTTCGCATCGGAAAGCCGCGCGCGGATCACGCGTTCGTTGCCGGCGACGATGGCCTTGCCGCCGTCGGTGGCCTCGATGTTGGCGGTGAGGATGAACTTGTTGGTCAGCTTGCCCGTATTGGGATCGCTGACCACGAAGCATTTCTGGTTGTTGCGGATGGTGGCGCGGATCACCTCGTCCGGGATCGACAGGAATTCCTTGTCGAACGCGCCCATCAGCGCGACCGGCCATTCGACGAGGCCGGCGACCTCATCCAGCAGCCCCTGGTCCTCGACCAATTCAAAGTTCTGTGCCTGCGCCAGCGTCTTTGCATCCGCCAGGATCACGTCCTTGCGCGCCTGTGGATCGAGCACGACCTTGGCCGCCTGCAGCTTGGCTTCGTAGTCATGAAAATGGCGCACGGAGATCGCAGCCGGGGCCATGAAGCGGTGGCCGAACGTCGTCTGCCCCGCCTCGATGCCATCGACCGAGAAATTCACCACATCGGGCTCCTCGGTCTCGGGACCGAAGGTGGCGGTGATCGCGTGCAGCGGACGCACCCAGGTCAGCGCGCCGGGCCTCGCCGAACGCGCGCCCCAGCGCATCGATTTCGGCCAAGGGAAGGTTCTGACGATGACCGGCAGGATCTCGGCGAGCACGTCGAGCGCGGGCCGGCCCGGCTTCTCGATCAGCGCGATGTAGAAATCGCCCTTCTTGTCGCTCTGGATTTTTGCATCCTCGATTGAGGCAAGACCCGTGGCCTTCAAGAATCCCTGGATCGCGGGCTCAGGCCCGCCGACGCGGGGGCCGCGGCGCTCTTCCTTCAAGTCCGGCTGCCGCGCCGGAATGCCGTGCACGGTCAGCGCCAGCCGCCGCGGCGTCGCGAACGCGCGGGCGCCTTCGTAGACCAATCCCTCGGCGACGAGCTTGTCGGTCACCATGCGGCGCAGATCGTCCGCCGCCTTCGCCTGCATGCGCGCGGGGATTTCCTCGGAGAACAGTTCGAGCAGAAGATCAGGCATCAGGCGGCCCTGCCGGCTTCGGTGTGGATCCAGGCTTCGCCGCAGGCCTTCGCCAGTTCGCGCACCCGCAGGATGTAGCTCTGCCGCTCCGTCACCGAGATCACGCCGCGCGCGTCGAGCAGGTTGAACACGTGGCTTGCCTTGATGCACTGGTCATAGGCCGGCAGCGCCATCAGGTGCTCGCGCTGGTTGCCGCCCAAGTTCGAGTTTTCTTGCCAGCCGGCCGCGAGATATTTCTTGCAGGCTTCTTCGGCCATCCTGAACTGCTCAAACAGCATCGCGGTGTCGGCAATCTCAAAATTGTGCCGCGAATATTCCTGCTCGGCCTGCAGGAACACGTCGCCATAGCTCACCTTCTCGGCGCCCTCGCGGCCGTTGAAGTTGAGGTCGTAGACGCGGTCGACGCCCTGCACATACATCGCCAGCCGCTCGAGCCCGTAGGTGAGCTCACCCGCGACAGGCGCGCATTCGACGCCAGCGACCTGCTGGAAATAGGTGAACTGCGACACTTCCATGCCGTCGCACCAGCATTCCCAGCCCAGTCCCCAGGCTCCGAGCGTCGGGCTCTCCCAGTCGTCCTCGACAAAGCGGATGTCGTGCAGCGCCGAATCGACGCCGATCGCGGCCAGCGATTTCAGATAGAGTTCCTGGATGTCTGATGGCGACGGCTTCAGGATCACTTGGAACTGGTAATAATGCTGGAGACGGTTGGGGTTCTCGCCATAGCGGCCGTCCTTCGGCCGGCGCGAGGGCTGCACATAGGCCGCGTTCCAGCGCTTCGGCCCCAGCGCGCGCAAGGTCGTGGCGGGATGGAAGGTGCCGGCGCCGACCTCCATGTCATAGGGCTGCAGGATCACGCAGCCGTAATCCGCCCAGTAGCGCTGCAGCGTCAGGATCAGTCCCTGGAACGAACGTTCCGGGCGCATATGGGCAGGCAGGGAATCCATCGTCGGCATCGGTCTCGCGATGAGGGTTTGAAAGCGCGCGGACCGTATCGGCGGGGAGACGGGGAATCAAGGCGAACGCGCCTGCCGATTGCGCGAAAGACGCGTCCCACGTGGCCGTCATGGCCGGGCTTGTCCCGGCCATCCACGTCTTTGGCATCAGCAGGAAGGAAGGGCGTGGATGCCCGGGACCCGGCTACGCCGAGGCTTCGCCGGGCACTCTAATCTCAGTCCGGCGAAGCCATAGCGAAGATGGGCAAGCCCGGGCATGACGAGTATGCGAGTCCCTAGCCCGGGCGGTAGGCGCCGGTGACGGGGTCGCGGCGCAGGGTCGGAATCTCGCTGCGGCTGACGGCCTCGGCCATGTGGGCGCGACGCGCCTCTTCCAGTTCCTCGTTGATCCGCACGGCCGTGCGATAGGCCCAGCGGACCACGGCGAGCCCTCCCAAAACGCCCGCAAATGCGATCATGGCTGGCATCGGTCGATCCTTGTCGTTCACCTCTCAGGCCCCCAATAGCTGGTATTTTCGCTTGAGCTGAGGCGGTCCGCAATCAACCTTTTGGTAACGGATGCGGCAAACGGCAGCATCTTCAAAGCGTTTTCGAGCGAAGTGGACACCGGTTCGCGTGAAGAAAACGCGTCAAAACAAAGAATCTAGAGCTTCGGTTCTGATTTCAATCAGAACCGAAGCTCTAGAACCCGAATTTGGCCCAGATCGCGCGCGTTTCCAATGCCGAGATCAAATCATCCGGCAGTCCTCCGAGCCGGTCCAGCGCCGCCAGCGAGCCGGCTCCGGGCGATCGCCGTCCCAGAAGGCCCGACAAAAGTCCGCTTGCGGGCGCGATCACCGGCGTCAGCACCTTCTCGCCATAGCGGGCACGGAGGGTCGAGCGGAGGTCGCCGATCCCGTCCGCAAGTCCGAGCGCAATAGAACTTTCGCCGGCCCAATATTCGCCGGTGAAGAGCACATCGTCGGCGCCTTTCAGCCGTGCGCCCCGGCTCTGCTTCACCAGTGCGATGAAGATCTCGTGGATCTCGCGCTGGATCGACTTCAGCCGCGCCACCTCCTCGGGCTTCTCGGGGAGGAATGGATCGAGCATCGCCTTGTGCTCGCCGGCGGTATAGAGCCGCCGCTCGACGCCGATTTTGCGGATCAGTTCTTGGAAACCGAAGCTGCCGCCGACCACCCCGATCGAACCGAGGATGGAGGACGGGTCGCAGAAGATCTCGTCACCCGCACAGGCGATCATGTAGCCGCCGGAGGCCGCGACGTCCTCGACGAACACCAGGACCGGCAGCTTCTTTTCGGCGGCGAGCTGCCGGATCCGCAAATAGATCTGGCGCGACTGTACCGGCGATCCGCCGGGCGAATTGATCACCAGCGCCACCGCCTTGGCGTTGCGGATCGCAAACGCGCGTTCGAGCGTCTTCGCGATGCCGGCGAGCGTCATGCCGGGCCGCAGCGGCGTCACCGCGCCGATCACGCCCGACAGTCGCACCACCGGCACCACGGCCATGCCACGCTGCAGCCGTGCCGGGAGCCAGCCCTCGAGCCTCTCGAAGAGGCCCGGCAGTCCGGGGCGATCAATTCTTTGTTCACTCATTCCCGTTACCTCGAATTAACCGTTTTTTATCCCACCACTGTCATCCACTGATGGAACGCCCCTTGCATCGCGGTGTTCTAGCTGCAATCGCGCAGCGGAGAGCAAGATGAAAATCTATCTGCTGATTTTGCTGATCGGTACCCTGCTCGCGGCGGTTCACTTTACCGCAGCACCCGAACGGCAGTCGGACACGCTCCCGCAATAGTAAAGGACAGGTCCGCGGTCCGGCATCTTCACCCGGCAAGCGGCAATATCCCCTTCCCCATCAAGCTCTCCTGTACCTCTTTATTAGGCACGCCAGACTCGTCATTGAGCACGAGAGCGGCATGGAGGCGCGTCGGCGCGCGCCCGCCTTTGACCGCGCGAACCAGGATGCGGCCCGCCACCGCGGTCACATCGGCGTGAACGGGCAGAATCTCGAGGCTGCCGAATCCGCGATCGAGCGCGGCCAGCACCTCGGCAATGCCATCGGCGCGCCAGATCAGCGTCAATTCTCCTCCGGATTTCAGGATGCGCCGCGCGGCATGGATCCAGCTTTGCAGGGTCGTGGCCGACGCGATGTGCGCGACCTCGCGCGCCCGGTCCGGCGAAGCGCGGTGGCGTCTGGAATCATTGAACGGCGGATTCATCAGCACGACATCGACGCTGTCGGGCGGCAGGCCGGCGGCGGCAAAGGCCTCCGCTGACGATTCGACGTCGAGCACGATCACGTCGGCGGCAATCGCGTTGGCGGCCGCGTTCGCGCGCGCCAGTGCCGCAAGCTGCGCGTCGATCTCGACCAGCACCAGGTCGATGCCGGCAACACGTTTGGCCAGCGCAAGGCCGGCGGCGCCGACGCCCGCGCCCAGATCGGCCACGCGATCGCGGTGACGCGCGCGCGTCGCGGCGGCGAGCAGCATGGCGTCATGTCCGGCGCGGTGACCCGACTTGAGCTGTCGCAGCAGCAATCGTCCGCCGAGAAAGGCGTCCTCGCTGACGTCTTCACTCATCGGCGCGCAATTCATGCGCGAAACCCGCATCGGCCAACAACTCACGCGCGGCGCGGTTGTCGTCCTCATGGACCAGGATACGCCGCGGCAGGATGCCGAGCGATCCCTCGATGACGCTCATGTTCTGGTCCAGCACCAGATGATGGATATTGGCGCTGTCGAGCAATGCGGTGATCGCAGACACCAGCACCATGTCATTGGTTCGGACCAATTCCCGCAAGTGTTCGTTCTCCATGTTTCATGCCCAGCGCAGACCATGCGACAGATGTCAACAGCTTCGTACCCTTGCCGCCCCAGCGCGCAGTTTCTATTGTAGTCTTTAGGCGCAGTGATCGACTTGCCGGGTCACGCCCTAGGATAGTGTGATTTCGGCAAATTTGGAGACCAGCGTGGCGGTTATTGTCCCCTTTGAAAACCCGTCGAACGCTTCGATAGACCCGCTGGTCGCCCTGGTCGCCGCCGACATGGAACGCGTCAACGCGACCATCCTGGCGCGGACCGGCTCCGAGGTCACGATGATCCCGGAGGTCGCCAACCACCTGATCTCCTCCGGGGGAAAACGCCTGCGGCCGATGCTGACATTGGCGATGGCCCAGCTCTCCGGCTATTCCGGCGACGGCCATATCAAGCTCGCCGCCGCCGTCGAGTTCATGCATACCGCAACTCTGCTGCATGACGACGTGGTCGACGAAAGCGAGCTCCGGCGCGGCAAATTGTCGGCGCGGATGCTCTGGGGCAACGAGGCCAGCGTCCTGGTCGGCGACTTCCTGCTCGGCCAGGCCTTCCGCATGATGGTCGAGGTCGGCTCGCTGCGCGCGCTCGACATCCTCTCCTCGGCCGCTGCCACCATCGCCGAGGGCGAGGTGATGCAGCTTGCCGCCGCCAAGAACACCGCGACCACCGAGGACGAATATCTCGCCGTGATCCGCGGCAAGACCGCGGAATTGTTCGCCGCCGCCTGCGAGGTCGGCCCCGTCATCGCCAACCGGCCGAAGGCGGAGCAGACCGCGTGCCGTTCGGTCGGCATGAATCTCGGCATCGCCTTCCAGCTCGTCGACGACGTGCTCGACTATGGCGGCAAGTCCGCCAAGCTCGGCAAGAACGTCGGCGACGATTTCCGCGAGGGCAAAATCACATTGCCGGTGGTGCTGGCCTTCCGCCGCGGCAATGACAGCGAACGCGAGTTCTGGGTCCGCGCGCTGGAGCAGGGCGAAATCCGCGGCGGCGATCTCGACCACGCGATCGGGTTGATGACCAAGCACCGCGCGCTCGAGGACACACTGACCCGCGCCCACCACTACGGCGCCATGGCCGTCGACGCGCTGGCGCTGTTTCCGCCCTCCCCGATGAAGACCGCCCTGGAGCAGGTCGTGGCCTTCTGCCTGGCGCGCTCGCATTGAGTTTGTTCCGCCGTCATACCCCGCGAAGGCGGGGTATCCAGTAAGCGGCGGCTTCTCGATTCTGCTCTGACGTCTCTGGAATACTGGGTCACCCCCCTTCGCGGGTGACGACAGCCGCGTAGGATAGATAGAGCAGGTTGCGCTACTTCAGCTCAGCACGCCCGAATGCACCCACCAGATGGGGTGCTCGCGGCGGAGCTTCTCGGCCGCGCGCTGGGCGTCGGCGGTGTTCTCGTAGATCGCAAAACATGTGGCGCCCGAGCCGGACATTCGCGCGAGCCAGGCGCCATCGGTGGCGTTGAGCGCGGCGATCACCGCGCCGATCACGGGCTGGATGCGCACCGCCGGCGCTTCCAGATCGTTCGAGCTGGCGGCAAGGGCCTCGACCCACTCGTCGAGCGAGCCGCCCTGCTCCGGCCAGGACGGCGCCTGCAGCATCACGTCGGTGGCGCCGACCAGGAGGTCGCCGGGGCGCAAGCCAAGCTCCGCGAACACGTCCTTGGTGGCGACGGGGATCCGCGGATTGACCATGACGCACGGCAGCTTCGGCAGGTTCAACGGCATCAGCGTCTCGCCGACCCCGGTCATGTCGCAGGCATGCGAGGCGACGCAGACCGGCACGTCGGCGCCGGTTTTCAGCGCAACGTCGCGCAGACGCTCGTCGTCGAGGGCGAGATCATTCAGTCGCGCGAGCAGCCGCAGCGCCGCCGCGGCATCGGCCGAACCGCCGCCGATCCCGGCGGCCACCGGCAACACCTTCTCCAGCGCAAAGCTGCCGGCCTTCAGGCCGGGAACGCGCTCGCCGAGCAGGCGCGCGGCCTTCAGCACGAGATTATCAGCGGTCTCGCCGCAAGCCTCCGCCATCGGCCCTGAGGTCGTGAGCGTGAGTTCTTCGCCCGGCGTCAGCGTCAGGCGATCGGCGCAATCGGCGAACGCCACCACGCTTTCAAGGTCGTGGTAGCCGTCGACGCGCCGCCCGATCACCCGCAGGGTCAGGTTGACCTTGGCACGTGCGTCCTCAATCAGCGCCGGCATCGACAAACCGCCCCATAATCTCTTTGGATCAGCCGCCCTTGCCGTCTTCTTTCTTCTTCTCGACGGCGGCGGCGTTATTAGGGGCGTCCTCCGGCAGGCCGTTCTCGATCTTGGCTTCGATCTTCGGCAGCTCGTCGGCCTCCGGCTTGAGGTCGCGCGCATGCGCCCACTGGAACTTGGCTTCCAGCGTGCGGCCGACCCGCCAATAGGCGTCGCCGAGATGGTCGTTGATGGTCGGATCTTCCGGCTTGAGGTCGATGGCGCGCTCGAGCTGCTTCACCGCCTCATCGTAATTGCCGATGCGGTAATAGGCCCAGCCGAGCGAATCCACGATGTAGCCGTCGTCGGGGCGCTGCTCGACGGCACGCTTGATCATCTTCATGCCTTCGTCGAGATTGATGCCCTGATCGATCCAGGAATAGCCGAGATAGTTCAGCACATGCGGCTGCTCGGGCTGCATCTCCAGCGCCTTGCGCATGTCGGCTTCAGCCTTGGTCCACTGCTTGGAGCGCTCCTCGCAGATGCCGCGGTAGTAGTAGGTGACCCAGGCGTTCTTGTCGCCGGCCGTCGGCATCGCATCGATCGCCTGCGTGTAGGTGCCGGCGCAATCGGCGAATTTCTTGCGGCCACGCTCGATATTGCCGAGCGCCATGATGGCCTCGATGTCCTTCGTCGAATCGGAGGTGAGCTCCTTCAGGATCTTGATCGCCTCGTCGCTGCGGTCGGCGGCGTCGAGATCGGTCGCAAGCTGGATCTGCGCGTTGCGCTTCAGCGGCGATGAGGCCGGCATCCGCTCATAGATCTTGATCGCCATCTGCGGTTTCTTGACGCTCTCATAGAGGTCCGCGAGCGAGAGCAGCGCCAGCGGATGATTGGGCTGCAGGTACAGCGCAAGCTGCAGATAGACCAGCGCCAGATCCTCGCCGCCGCGGCGCGTCAGCGTCGCGCCGATGCCATAGAGCGCTTCGGCCGCGCCGGCCTGCGCCGAATCGACCAGCGGCGATAGCTTCTTGCCGGCCTTGGCCTCGCGGATGCCCTCCTGGACCAGCGGGTGGCGCGGCAACTTCTTGTCGAAGGCCTCATAGAGGGACGTCGCGGCAGCCGCATCCTTGTTGCGCGACGACCAGCGCGCATATTCGTCCACGATCCGCAACATGGAATCATCGAGCTTGTAGGCGCGCTCGAAGCGGGTGCCCGCGTCCTTCTCCTTGCCGGAAAGCTCCAGGATCATGCCGGCGTGGAGATCCTTGAACAGCGGATACCATTCCGGACCGGTGAGCTTGTCGATGTTGGCGACCGCCACCTTGGCATCGCCCGCGCCATAGCTCGCCCAGGCTGCCAGCAGCGTCGCGACCAGGTCGGTGATCGGTCCGCGGATCGACTGGTTGACGCTGACCTGCGCGGCCGCGTACTTCTTCAGCTTCAGGTCGCGCACGCCGACGACGAGCCGCGCCACGCGGTTGGACTTGTCCTGCGCGAGGATGCGGTCCGCGAGCTTGACGGCCTCGTCGATGTCGCCTTCGGCCAGCGAGGAGATGAAGGCGCGGTCGAGCAGTTCGTTGTTCTTCGGGTCGGTACGGAGTGCCGAGCGGTAAAATGCCGCAGCGGACGCCGCGTCGCGCTCGACGCTGGCGTGGCGGGCGGCGAGATAGCTGCCGGCCGTGGTCAGCGATTTCAGGTCGTTCTTGCTCGGAAACTGCGCCGCGTTGTCGGCGGGATGATCCGGCGTCTGCGCATAGAGCGCGCCAGGTGCGGCGAGCATGGCCAGGCTGAGAGCAGCAATCGTCCAGCGGTTAAAGCGTGTAGAAAGCATCACGGTTCGCCTTGCTCCAAGGGATTAACGGCGGGATTAACGGCGGCGATCTCTCAGGATCAGTGTCGAATGCGAACCCAAGCGGCGGCATCCCGGCCAGCGACAATGCCGTTTTTGGCCTCCAATCGCAAGGACACGGGTGGCGAATCAATTAGCAGAATAGCCCTCAAAGCCGCCGATTTGACCGTTAATACCCGAAACGCCTTCAGTGTGGCGGTATCGTGACCGGTCTTGCCGGATTATCCGGGCCTCCACTCACACAATCGTGGTCGGGCCGGCCATTCCTATATCGCCGCGGTCACATCGCCTCGTAGTTGGGCCCGCCACCGCCCTCCGGCGGAACCCAGGTGATGTTACCGTTCGGGTCCTTCACGTCGCAGGTTTTGCAGTGGACGCAGTTCTGCGCGTTGATCTGGAAGCGCGGGCCTGAGGCTTCCTCGACCCATTCATAGACACCGGCCGGGCAATAGCGATTGGAGGGGCCGGCGTAGACGTCGTGCTCCGACGTCTTCTGCAGGTTCATGTCGGCGACCTTGAGATGAACCGGCTGGTCCTCCTCATGGTTGGTGTTGGAGAGGAACACCGAGGACAATTTGTCGAACGAGATCTTGCCGTCCGGCTTCGGATAGGCGATCGACGTGTGCTGTTTCGCCGGGTCCAGCGTCTTGCGATCGGGCTTTGCGTGCGATTGGGTTCCGAACAGCGAGAAGCCCAGCGTGTTGCACCACATGTCGAAGCCGCCGAGCGCGACGCCGATCACAGTGCCGAACTTCGACCATAGCGGCTTGACGTTGCGGACACGATGCAGGTCCTTGCCGATGGCGGAATCGCGCCAGGCGTTTTCATATTCCACGAGTTCGTCATTGGCGCGGCCGGCGCCGATCGCCGCCGCGACATGCTCGGCGGCGAGCATGCCGCTGCCCATCGCGTTGTGCACGCCCTTGATGCGCGGCACGTTGACGAAGCCGGCCGCGCAGCCGATCAGCGCGCCGCCCGGGAAGGTCAGCCGCGGTACCGATTGATAGCCGCCCTCGGTAATGGCACGCGCGCCATAGGCGAGCCGCTTGCCGCCTTCGAGCACGGCACGGACGGAAGGGTGCGTCTTGAAGCGCTGGAATTCGTCGAACGGCGACAGATACGGATCGTCGTAGTTGAGATGCACGACGAAGCCGACGGCGACGCGGTTGTCGTCGTAGTGATAGAGGAACGAGCCGCCGCCGGTGGAATTGTTGAGCGGCCAGCCGAAGGAATGCTGGATCAGGCCCTTCTGGTGCTTGGCGGGATCGATCTGCCATACCTCTTTCAATCCGATGCCGAATTTCGGCGGCTCGCTCTTCGCATCGAGCTGGTACTTCGCGATGAGCTGCTTCGACAGGCTGCCGCGCGCGCCTTCGGCGAACAGCGTGTATTTGCCGACGAGCTCCATGCCGCGGGTGTAGGAGTCCTTGTGCGAGCCGTCCTTGGCGATGCCCATGTCGCCGGTGGCGATGCCGCGCACATTGCCGTTGTCGTCATAGAGCACTTCGGCGGCAGCAAAGCCCGGATAGATCTCGACGCCGAGCGCTTCCGCCTTCGGCGCCAGCCAGCGGCAGACATTGCCGAGCGAGCCGATATAGCAGTGATGATTGTTCATCAACGGCGGCATCATGAAGGCCGGCAGCCGGATCGCACCGGCCGCCGTCATCCAGTAGAAGCGGTCGTCCTTCACCTGGGTCTTCAGCGGACAGTCGGCATCCTCGCGCCAGTCCGGAATCAATTTGTCGAGCGACACCGGATCGATCACCGCACCGGAGAGGATATGCGCGCCGACCTCGGAACCCTTCTCCACCACGACGATGTTGAGATCGGGATTGAGCTGTTTCAGCCGGATCGCAGCCGAGAGGCCCGACGGTCCGGCGCCGACGATCACGACGTCGAATTCCATGGATTCGCGGGGCGGTAATTCTTCGGTGCTCATGGTCTCTTCTCAGCCCGGTTGAGAACGCTTCTAATTGGCTAGGCTGCGTTGTTTCCGATTTTTGTCGCGAGGACAACCATTGAAATGCATTTCGCGGCGGCGCGATGCATCCTAAATTGCGGGCGGAGGACCTGTATCCCACCATGACGCCCGAGCCCGCCCCTACCTTAAAGCAATTGCTGGCCTTTTACCTCGAGGCCGGGGTCGATTGCGCGCTTGTTGACGAGCCGGTCAACCGGCTTGCGGAGGCGGAGCCTGTTCCCGCCGCCCCGCCGCGCGAGATGACGCCGCCGCGTCCGCAGCGGGAGGTGCCGCCTGCGGCGCCGGCAGTTCCGCGCGGCGAAATCACCATCGCGCCGGATGCGGCGGTTGCCTCCGCACGCGAGGCGGCGCGGACCGCGCCGACGCTGGACGCGCTGCGGACGCTGCTTGCGAATTTCGACGGCTGCGCGCTGAAGCATACCGCGACGAAATTGGTATTCGCCGACGGCAATCCGGCGGCGCGGGTGATGTTCGTGGGCGAAGCGCCCGGGCGTGACGAGGACATCGAGGGGCTGCCCTTTGTCGGCCGCTCCGGCAAGCTCCTGGACCGCATGATCGCGGCGATCGGGCTCGACCGCAGCAAGGCCTATATCGCCAACGTGATCCCGTGGCGGCCGCCGGGCAACCGCACGCCGACGCCGCAGGAGACGCAGGTGTGCCTGCCCTTCATCCAGCGCCAGATCGAGCTCGTGAATCCCGACGTGCTGGTCACGCTCGGCAATCCCTCGACGCAGGCGCTGATCGGCACGCGCGAGGGCATCATGCGCACCCGCGGGAAATGGTCCGACTACGACACCGGCACCCGGGTGATCCGCGCCATCGCCACCTTCCACCCCGCCTATCTCCTGCGCTCGCCCTCCTACAAGCGGATGTCATGGCAAGACCTCCGCGCCATCGCGAAGGTGTTGGGGCAGACTCCCGCGTAGGGGGCAAAGGCCGGTAGGGTGGGCAAAGCGCAGCGTGCCTACCATTCCGAGCACGCCGTTAGATGGTGGGCACGCTGCGCTTTGCCTACCCTAGCGCTTCTCACCTACCCCTTCGGCCGCACGATGGCCCAGCCGATCCTGAGCAGCGGCTGACGGCCGTTGACCAGCCATTCGAACGATCGCGGCACTTCCGGCACCAGTCCGGGGAAACGTTGCGCGATCTCGGGCGGCGGCATGCCCGATGTGTCGGACGCGCGCCAGACGATCAGCCCGCCGGTCTCGTTGAACTTCGCCGGCGAAAGCCAGGGCGTCCGCGGCTTTCCTTCCAGCAACAGATGCGGGCGCTGCGGGTCCATCGCGATCAGGCCCGCAAGCTCGGGATCGCCGGCCACCGCGCGCAGCCGCTGGTTGGTGCGCCGCTCAAAACTGTCGGCGAAGAAATGCCCGATCGAGGCGGCCGGCATCGAGGTCCGCACTTCGGCTGTGCCGGTCCAGGGCACGAACAGCGTCGCCGCGAGAACCGCCAAGGCCGGCGCGGCAATCGTCGCCGCCCAGGCCGAGCGTAGGAACCGCTGGCGGTAGAGGTGGATGAGATCGCCGGCGTTGACGATCACGGCCAATCCCGACAGCAGCAGCGCGACGCCGGCGCCGCCGACCACGTGGTCGAGACGGAACAGGCCGGCGAGCAGGCTACCAATCAGCGCCGGCGCGAAGGCGAAGAAATAGACGAACTGCCGTCCCAGGGGATCAAGCGGCGGCCGGTTGATGATCGGCGCCTCCTCCGGCTTGCGGGCGAACCAGGGAGAATTGACGGCGAGCAGCAGCGCGATGCCGGCCATCGACACCACCAGGCCGCCGAGCAGGACGCCGGAGCGCATCACCCGCGCGCGCAAATCCGCGACATCAGGCAGCGGCGGCAGCGTCACAACATCCGACCGCATCAGCCAGATCAAATAAGGCAGCGCCAGCACGATCACCACGAGCAGCGCGAACAGCGGATCAAGCGATGCCAGCGTGCGGCGTCCGCGCGCGGTCGCCAGCGCAAAGGCCGCGACCAACAGGATCATCCCGATCGCCACCGGCGTCGTCAGCAACAACAGGCCGCAATCGATCGACCAGGCAAACCAGGCGCTGCGCCGGTTCTGGCCGAACAATTGCCAGGAATGCAGCAGCAAGAGCGCCCACAACGGCCGTGCCAACACCAGCGGCCCGAACTCGAGGCCGGGCGAAGAAAAGGCGGCGACCGTCATCGTCAGCAGCACGGCCAGCACCGCCTGCTGCCCGCCGATGATGGCGCGGCCGAGGTGATAGAGGCTCACGAAGGTCGCGATCCCGCAAATCTGCGCCAGGAGATAGACGCCGAAAACGTGATTGCCGGCGGCGCGGAACGCGATGTCGGCGAGCCAGAACGCGAGCGGCGGGCCGAGATCGGTGCCGACCTGATATTCCCGGCCGAAGGCGAGCACGGTCGCGACGTCGCCGGGCGGGCTGCGATAGATCAAGAGCGGCACCAGCAGCCACAGCGCCGCCTGCGCCAGCACCACGATCCAGACCACGAGCCGGGGCCGGGCGCGGATCAGTTCGACGACCAGGGAGGTGAAACGCATGCGCCCAAAATGCCCAGAACCAGCCCTCAATCGACCCGCAAACTTGATAAAGGCCGCACGCGACGGAAGCAACCGGCGTGAGGACAGCTCGATTGCCAACGACGCACTCCGCCGTCATGCACCGCTTCAAGCGGGGCATCCAGTACACGGCGGCTTCTCGGTTCAAGCACTGCCGTCTCTGGAATACTGGATCGCCCGGCCAAGCCGGGCGATGACGGGCTGAGAGCAACTTAGGTTCCGACGCGATCTAGATCGCGGCGGTCGCCTCGGCCTCGATTGTCGGGTCCACCGTCTCGACCGTCGGGTCCACCGTGAAGAGATCGGGCTCGATCGTTTCCGGGAAATGCTTCTGCCGGGCGGCGATCACGGGCGCAAAGAAGCTGCGGTGATGCGCGCTCGGCCCCAAGCGATCCAGCGCCTCCAGATGTTCCGGCACCGCATAGCCCTTGTGCTGCTCGAAGCCATAGCCGGGGCAATCCATCGCCAGCGCGCACATCAGCCGGTCGCGCGTCACCTTGGCGATGATGGAGGCGGCCGCGATCGACATCACGATGCCGTCACCGCCGATTACGGCCTCGCAATCGCAGGTGACGGCGACCTTGTCGCGGCCGTCGACGAAGACATGCTTGGGCTGCTCGGGCAGCGCCTGCACCGCGCGCGCCAGCGCCCAGAGCGAGGCGCGCAGAATATTGTCGCGATCGATTCGCGCGGGCGAGGCGAAGGCGACAGCGAAGGCTGACGTCGCGCAGATCTGCTCGAACAGCTCTTCCCGCCGTTCCGCCGTCAGCCGCTTCGAATCATCGATGCCTTTTGGAATGCGTTTCGGGTCGAGCACCACGGCCGCGGCCACGACGGGACCGGCCAGCGGGCCGCGCCCGGCCTCGTCGCAGCCGGCAATCGGCCACACGCCGCGCTTGATCAGCGCACGCTCGCGCCGAAAGCTCGGCGGCGTCACCGCGATCACGCCCTTCGCCGGTTTGACAGGCTTTTTCTTCTCGGACTTATCCCGAATCATGGGCGCGACTGTGCTGAAGCAGCCGCACCTGCGCAACCGGGAACCCGGCGCTCGTCCCCATTATTCAGCATTCCCCGGTCTTTGCGAGCGCAGCGAAGCAATCCACCTCTCCGCTTGCGGAGGCATGGATTGCTTCGTCGCGGAGCCTGTCATCGGGCCCGCCAGATGCGGGACCCGTTGACTCCTCGCAATGACGGAGAGGGACGCAATGACGCCTCTCAGAACAGGCTCAGTTGCTCGCCGCTTTGCTTCGGCCTGACGAAATGGTCGGTCGTCAGCTTCGAGCGACGCTTGTTCAGGCCGAGCTTCTCGCAGGCGATCTCGAACCTGCGGCCGATCATCCAGGCCATCGGCCCGGTGCCCTTCATCCGCGTCCCCCACTGCGAGTCGTAGTCGCGCCCGCCGCGCATGTCGCGGATCAGGGTGAAGACGTGGCGGTAGCGATCGGGATAATTCGCGAGCAGCCATTCCCGGAACAGGTCGCGCACTTCCAGCGGCAGCCGCAGCAGCACGTAGCTTGCTTCCTTGGCGCCGGCATGCGCTGCGGCATCGAGGATGCGCTCGATCTCCGAATCGTTCAGCGCGGGGATCACGGGCGCGACCATCACGGTGGTGGGGATGCCGGCGTCCGAAAGCCGCTTGATCGTTTCCAGCCGCTTCGGTGGCGTCGAGGCGCGCGGCTCCATGGTGCGCGCCAATTTGGCATCGAGCGTCGTCACCGACAGTGCGACCTTGACCAGGTTGCGCTTTGCCATCCGCTGCAGGATGTCGATGTCACGCGCCACCAGTCCCGATTTGGTGACGATGCCGACCGGATGGCCGGCACGCTCCAGCACTTCGAGGATACCCCGCATGATCTTGTGTTCGCGCTCGATCGGCTGGTACGGATCGGTGTTGGTGCCGATCGCGATCATGCGCGGCTCATAGCCTGGCGTGGCCAGCTCCTTCTCGAGTAGCGCCGGCGCATCGGGTTTTGCCAAAAGCTTCGATTCGAAATCCAGTCCCGGCGACAGGCCCAGATAGGCGTGGGTCGGCCGCGCGAAGCAATAGACGCAGCCATGCTCGCAGCCTCGGTACGGATTGATCGAGCGGTCGAAGCCGATGTCGGGCGAGTCGTTGCGCGCGATGACCTTGCGCGAGGTGTCGAGCGAGACAGTGGTCTTGAACGGCGGCAGGTCTTCCAGGCTCTGCCAGCCGTCGTCGAACGTAACGCGCGCCTCGGCCTCGTAGCGGCCGCTCGCATTGGACTGCGCGCCTCGGCCGCGCCGCCGTTCGCGCTCGATCGCGACCGCGAGTTCGGGAAACGCGGAGGGCGCACCCGCCGGTGTGGAGGGCGCCGTCACCGGCGGGTGCTTGAGGGCATGAGAGGATGCTCGGCTCATGCTCTGAAGCTAGCATGTCGTGAGAACAAATCAAGAACACATTCGCGAAATTCCACAATGGCGCTGCCGCAAAAAACTGCACCCCTACGGCTGTTTTGATTGTGACAAGGTGATAACAATTTTCGAGCTTTCCACCCATTTCGAGCCAACGAAGCCGCTGTTGATGCTGAGCGTGATCATTCCAACCGAGGGCGACGAGCGGACCGCGGTGGCGACCCTTGCGGCGCTGGTTCCGGGTGCCGCGTCCGGAATCGTGAAAGAGGTGCTGCTGGTCGATCGCGCCAAGAACGGCGCCAAGTCCGACGTGATCGAACGCGTCGCCGATGTCGCCGGTTGCCGCTTCATGGCGTTCGACGGCACCCGCGCCGCAGCGCTGGCGGCCGGAGCCCGTCAGGCGCGCTCGCCCTGGCTGATGTTCCTGCATGCCGGCGCCGTGCTCGACAGCGGCTGGATCGAGGAGACCACCCAGTTCATCCAGGGGGTCGCGATGAGCGGCCGGCCGCGCGCCGGCATCTTCCGCTACGCCCGCTCGCCCTACGCCGACACCCGCCTGCGCGACAGCTTCAAGTTCGTCGCCCGCATGCTGACCGGCCCGACCGCCGAACAGGGCCTCCTGATTGCACGCGATCACTATGAGCAGCTCGGCGGCTACCGCCCGGATGCCCGCCGCTCCGAGGCGCGGCTATTGCGGCAGCTTGGCCGCTCCTCCCGCACCATGCTGCGCAGCCGGATCATCGTCGCGTAGGACGTTACGTTTCCCTCGTCATTCCGGGATGCGCCGAAGGCGCAGGCCCGGAATCCATCGGGCCGCACACCGTGCAGATGAATGGATTCTCTGATGTGCAATTGCACATCATAGCTCGCGCTTCGCGCGCCCCGGAATGACAGCGCCTTGATACTTGCCAAAGTCAAATAATTATTTGACAATAGCAACTATCGAGGTGCCCCCTATGTCAGAGCCGGATTCCGAAACCCAGGTCGCCGCGGTGCGGGCGTTCAACCGCTTCTACACCCGCAAGCTCGGCGTCCTCGACCAGCATCTGTTGAAAAGCCCGTTCTCGCTCAGCGAGGCGCGGGTGCTCTATGAGCTGGCCCATCGCGAGGAAATATCGGCGAAGGAGATCGGGACCGAGCTCGGGCTCGATCCCGGCTATCTCAGCCGCATCCTCCAGAAATTCGATGAGGACGGGCTTCTGACCCGAAGCCCCCTCGCCTCCGATCGCCGGCAATACCAGCTCGGCCTCACCGCAAAGGGGCGGCAGACCTTTGCCAGGATCAACCGCACCTCGCACGATGAGGTCGCATCGATGCTCGCGCGGTTTCCGCCGGACGATCGCGTCCGCCTGACAGGGGCGATGGGCACCATCGAGCGGCTGCTCGGCGAGGCCGCAGCCCCACGCGCGGTGCTGCGCGATCCGCGGCCGGGCGATATGGGCTGGGTGGCGCAGAGCCATGGCGCGCTCTATGCCAGCGAATACGGCTTCGATTCATCCTTCGAGGCATTGGTCGCCGAGATCGTCGCAAAATTCCTGACCTCGTTCGACGCCTCGCGCGAACGCTGCTGGATCGCCGATCTCGAGGGGATACCGGTCGGCTCGGTGTTCCTGGTCAGGCATTCCGACGACATCGCCAAGCTCAGGCTGCTCTTGATCGACCCGGCCGGGCGCGGCCAGGGGCTCGGCAAGCGGCTGGTTGGCGAATGCATCAGCTTCGCCAGGGCCTGCGGCTACCGCAAGATCACGCTGTGGACCCAGAGCATCCTGATCGCCGCGCGAAAAATCTATCAGGACGCAGGCTTCGTGCTGGTGAAAAGCGAGCCGCATCGCAGCTTCGGGCAGGACCTCGTCGGCGAGACCTGGGAGCGGGCGCTGTGAAGTTGACGCGTCGCGGTCCACCGCGGCGCGTCACCCCGGAACTTCTCGCCTTCCATATCGAGCGAGCGCATGCGCTCCGGGCTGAGGCTTATCGCGCGACGATGCGCGCGTTGTATGCTTGGCTGGTGAGGATCGTTCACAACCGGTGCTATCGCCGCCGCCGTCATTCCGGGGCGCGCGCAGCGCGAACCCGGAATGACGGTCGTGGTGAAAACTAGACCGTCGCGCCTTGCGCCTTCGGCCGGCGCAGGTGCTCATCCAGCCGCGGCATGATCTCGACGAAATTGCAGGGGCGCGTGCGGTAGTCGAGCTGCGCCGCCAGAATTCCGTCCCAGCCGTCGCGGCAGGCGCCGGGCGAGCCGGGCAGGCAGAAGATGTAGGTCGCGCCCGCGACGCCGGCGGTGGCGCGGCTCTGGATCGTCGAGACGCCGATCTTGGCGTGGCTCAGCATGTGGAAGGCGATCGAGAAACCGTCCATCCGCTTTTCGAACAGCGGCTCGATCGCTTCCGGCGTCACGTCGCGGCCGGTGAAGCCGGTACCGCCGGTGGTGATGATCGCATCGACGCCCTCGTCAGCGATCCAGCGCTTCACCACCGCACGGATCGCCTCGACGTCGTCAGTGACGATCTCGCGCGCCGCCAGCTTGTGGCCGGCCGCAATGATGCGATCCGCCAGCGTCGTTCCGGACTTGTCGTCGGCGAGCGTCCTTGTGTCGGAAATCGTCAGCACCGCGATGTTGAGCGGAATGAACGGTTTTGATTCGTCTGTGGAGGCCATGACAATCGCTATCCAAATCTCACAGCGCCCCTTGGCCAAAGGTGTTGCAGGCCGACACCGTACCTTGCTGGTAGCCGGTCATGAACCATTGCCGCCGTTGCTGCGCCGAGCCGTGGGTGAAGGAGTCCGGCACCACCCTGCCCGTCGCCTGCCGCTGCAGCGTATCGTCGCCGATCGCGGTGGCCGTCTTGAGCGCCGCGTCGATGTCGCCGGCCTCGAGGAAGCCCGGCCGCTTCTTCTCCTCGCGGTTGACCCAGACGCCGGAGAGGCAGTCGGCCTGCAGTTCGACCTTCACCTGCAGCGCGTTGGCCTCGGCCTTGCTGTCGGCCGCCTGTTGCAGCCGCGTCACGCGCGGGATGATGCCGAGCAGGTTCTGCACGTGATGGCCGGCCTCATGGGCGATGATATAGGCCGCGGTGAACTTGCAGGCGCTGCCCGAGCAGCCGCGGAACCGGGTCTCGACCTCGCGGAAGAAGCCGGTATCGAGATAGATGGTCTTGTCCGGCGGGCAGTAGAACGGACCCATCGCCGACTGCGCCATGCCGCAGCGGCCGCCATTGGTGGCGTTACGGAACAAGACGATCTTCGGACCGGCGAAGGTCTGCCCATTGGCCTGGAAGATCTCGGTCCAGCGATCGTCGATCTCGCCCAGGATGCCGGAGATCATGCTGCCCATTTCGTCGGTCGGCGCGCCGGTCTTGCCGGACGCCGTCCGGCGGTCGGTCTGGTAGGTCGGCGCCTGACCGCCGCCGGTCAGGATTTCGGCGCCGCCGATCAGGATGCGCGGGTCGATGCCGAAGGCATAGCCGAGCAGGCCGAGCACGATGATGGTGCCGATGCCGAGCCCGCCCCCGCCCATCGGGAGGCCGAAGCCTCCGCCGCCACCAGATCCGCCCTGGTCGCGACGATCCTCGATGTCGTCGCTGCGACGGAAATCATCGTAACGCATGGCGGCTTCCCCTTAAGTCCTATCCTGTGCAAACGCGGAACAGACGTAAAATTTCCGTTCCGTTAATCAATAGCCCGCCCGGCAATTATTGCCTAGTGCGACGCCGCCCTATCCGCGCATGGCTGATGCGGCCAACGTCCTCACGAATCGCATGAGCTTGCCTGCAAACGAACCCGATTTTCGATTCTTCCGATTCCGCCGTCGCTGGCGCAATTCGCATAATGCATGCTGCAAGGCAGCGCTCGATTTCGAATCTGAAAACGCCGCGATCGAAATGCGCAGAACTTGTCGCGTGGCATTTTCGATTAAGTCGATTTTTACTTTGGCGGATCATGGTGACGCCAGTCGGTTGTTTAGTCCCGCGTCGCCGACAGCGTCGCCTGAGTCAGAGTTATGAGTCATGGTTGAGTCGCGTCGCGGGGCGTCTGCAAGGGCGCCCCGCACTAAATTTGAATCCACGTCTTCGAGTCGAATCGTCATAGGCGATTGCGTCGCCGAGATGTCGAAGCTTGCAGCCGGTTCTGTCGACGTCGTGTTCGCAGACCCACCCTACAATCTGCAGCTCAAGGGCGACCTCAAACGCCCCGACGAATCCCATGTCGATGCCGTCAATGACGAGTGGGACAAGTTCTCTTCCTTTGCCGCCTATGACGACTTCACGCGTGCCTGGCTGCTCGCCGCCCGTCGCGTCATGAAGCCGTCGGCGACGATCTGGGTGATCGGCTCCTATCACAATATCTTCCGCGTCGGCGCGATCATGCAGGACCTCGGCTTCTGGCTCCTGAACGATATCGTCTGGCGCAAGTCGAACCCGATGCCGAATTTCCGCGGCCGCCGCTTCACCAATGCGCACGAGACCATGATCTGGGCTGCGCGTGATGAGAAGGCCAAGGGCTATACCTTCAATTACGAGGTGCTGAAGGCAGCGAACGAGGACGTGCAGGCGCGCTCCGACTGGCTGATCCCGCTCTGCACTGGCGAAGAGCGCCTCAAGGGCAAGGACGGCAAGAAGGTGCATCCGACGCAGAAGCCCGAACAGCTTCTCGCGCGCGTGCTGCTCTCCTCGTCGAAGCCCGGCGATCTCGTGCTCGATCCCTTCAACGGAACCGGCACCACCGGCGCCGTGGCGAAACGTCTCGGCCGCCGCTATCTCGGCATCGAGCGCGATGCGGCCTATGCCGCCGCCGCCGAAGCGCGCATCGCCGCCATCGAGCCGCTGCCGCAGGAAACGCTCGCCCCGTTCATGACCGCGCGCGAGGCGCCGCGCGTCGCCTTCTCCGAACTGATCGAGCGCGGCATGATCATGCCGGGCGCGAAACTCGTCGACGCCAAGAAGCGGGTCGGCGCCCTCGTGCGCGCCGACGGCGCCATCATGTTAGGGGACAAGGTCGGCTCGATCCACCGCATCGGCGCGGTCGCCCAAGGCTCCGGCGCCTGCAACGGCTGGACCTTCTGGCACGTCGAAACCAAGAACGGCCTCAGGCTGATCGACGAATTGCGCGCCGAAATCCGCTCCGGGATGGCCGTGGGCTGAACTTCCTCGAAATCTCTCCGTCATTCCGGGGCTCGCGCAAGCGAGAACCCGGAATCCATTTCACCACCTGCGCCTGCGACGCAATGGATTCCCGGCCTGCGCCTGACGGCGCATCCCGGAATGACGGAACGGTAGGGTTGGCAAAGCGAAGCGTGCCCACCAATATCTGCGCGCCAAGATGACGCCGTGTTGAACGTTCGTGCCTTGATTCGGCCCGAACAAAGGGCCTAGACTCCCATTATCGGTCGCTGTTTCGATTGGATTGCCCGATGCGCAGACAATCCGAAACGTTTCTGCTTGTGCCGCTGTTGCCGATCTTCTTTGTCGGCATGTTCCCGATATTGCTTTTCGGTCTGCTCGGCTTTTTCGGCCTCGGCATCTTCGGCGTCCTTCTGGTCTCCGTCGGACTGACGAGCGCATTGGAGGCGCATGGCCAGTTCACCGAGGACATCATCACGCACGGCTATGGGCGCAGCGCCGAGCGTGCCGCTCACGTCTCTGATTTGCACACGGCAACCCGTTTTGCGGCGCTACTGGACCTGGCGGGCGTCGCGCTGATCGTCGCGAGCGCGGTTGGTCTGTTCTACGTCGGCTGATCGACGCTGCACGCCGTCCGCTCCAAAAGCAGCGGGCAGTCGCAGGCACGATCAGCGCGAGCGACAGACAGCGCCCTTGCTTTCGCCGGTCTCTTCCACGATCACGCAGGAGTGTCCCGGATCGCCTTCAGGATACGGCGCCCCTTTCATAATGAGGAAAGTGACGGAATGCGCGCCATAGAGCCCCGGTGGAAAGCGGATGTTCTTGCGAACGATGAATTCGCCTGAGCTGTTCTGCGTCACAGTTCCGTTCGCGAGCAACTGCACCAGGCCCGCCTGCGCGGGAAGCACTTCATAGGTTGCAACAGGCTCGCTGGCGACGACCGCCTTCGGATCAATTTCGACAACTCCGCCGGGCCAGTAGCTCTGCATATCATCTCGCGCGCGGCTCGGGCCGGCCTCGATGAGGATGTTGCTGGTATTGCCGATGATGTTGAGTGTGCCCTCGCTCTTGCGGATGACGAGCCCCTGCTTGCGCTGCTCTCTCACCGTATCGATCCTTCCGGACGGAATGTTGTAGGCGCCCACCGAATATTTGGCCGCAACAACGTCCGGCGACTTGCCCGCCGAAAGGCGAATGGCGGCAACCGCCTGCAGCGACCCGCTTGAAGGAGCTTCGCTGAAATAGCTCAAGCAGTTGGATCGCGAGAAGAGGCTGATGCGCTCACGCGGGATACCTGTCGCGCCGACGGCCGGTGACTGCTGCGCATTGCCGCTGCTCCGACCGCTACTCAAACTGGTCAGCACCACCCGCTCGACCCGCTCCACCGCGCCGCTGAATTGCCAGATGGTTGGCCTGTAGCTTGCGATCACCACATAGAGTGGATCGTCTCCCGGCTCGACATTGACACGTCCCGCATGCACAACGGCATCCTGCGAGCCGATGGTGACGCTCGATAGCGCCTCGGTCTCATAGGAGCCCAAAAGCACAATTTTAGCTTTCTCGGAAGCCGCTGGCATCGCGCATGCCGCCCGTTCCGCGTCGATCGCCTCCTGCTTCTTGCGCGCGATCTCCGCCTGCTCGCGCAAGTGCTTCTGCGCGGCTTCGGCCGCGTCATTTCCGGACTTCGCGTCGGCCGGCTCGGGCCTACGCCTATAGTTGTCCAGTTCCTGCGGCGAGATCTTGCCGTCATTGTCCGCGTCGATCTTGCGAAACAGCATTTCACCCGCCGCCTGATAGTTGGCGAGCGATAGCTCTCCCGCCGCGCCCTCAAGTGTCAGCGCCCGGCGCACGCGCCCCGACTGACCGTTCAGCGCGACGTACTGCTGCTTGCTGGACTGGCGGAATTTACCGGCTTCGGCAAGACCGACCTTGCCATCCTTGTCGGTATCGAGCTCCATGATCGAACCGACGATCCGCTCGACGAACTCCTCAGCGTTGCCCGGCGGTGATTTGCCAAATGCGGCCGCCGCGCGAGACGTCCTGTGGTCGTACCTTGCGACGCGGCGGGCTTCGTCCTCGGTCACCGAGCCATCTCCGTCGAGGTCGTAGCGCATCACCGCTGTCCACGAATTGGTCCGCATCTCGATCGTTTCCATCAACGTGTGCAGATCGGCATCGCGCTGTATGATCTTTCCGTCGCTATCGGCATCGAGGATGAAAAAATCGGTGCGCAATTGTTCGAGATAGCGGTCGAGCGCCACGCTGGTGGGCATCTGAGAGAGCAGCAGCATCTCCCCGTCCGGTATGACGGCGCGCGCCGCTGGAGGCTGAGCGGTCGATCCCTGCGAAACCGCCGCCGTCGGGCCAGCAACAATGGCGGCGACGAGACCAATCAAGCGGGCAGAGCGCAATTGCGGAAACAGATGCATGTCCATATCTCCGAACCTGTCGGCCAATAAGCGAAAGATGCACTCAAAGCAAGTTGCTACCTGTTGTTGAAACGCGGGACAGTAAACGCTTGATTGCCGAGGCATGCGGCATTCCCGGTTCGGTCCTTACTATTCGACCGCCGGATCGCCCGTCCTCACGACATCTTCGGTTGCACTTTCGAAGGCGCCGACGCATGAAGGCGCCCATCCTGACCTACCAGCAACAAGCATAAGGGAGAGACTTGATGCTCAAATTCTACTTCAACGGAGCACCGAACCCGAACAAGGTCGCACTGTTCCTGGAAGAATCCGGCCTCGCCTTCGAGGCAATACCGGTCGACACCCGCAAGGGCGAGCAGTTCAAGCCGGAATTTTTGAAGGTCAACCCGAACGCCAAGGTGCCGGCGATCGACGATGACGGCGTGTTCGTGTTCGACTCCAACGCGATCCTGCTCTACCTCGCTGAGAAGACCGGAAAATTCCTTCCCGCCAACACGCCGGCCAACCGCGCGCTGACGCTGTCCTGGCTGATGTTCATCGCCACTGGTCTCGGCCCCTATTCGGGTCAGGCGGTGCATTTCAAGACGGCGGCGCCAAAGGAACTGGAATACGCGCATAACCGCTACCAGTACGAAGCGCATCGTCACTACAAGATCCTTGACGACCATCTCGCCAAGAGCCGCTACATGGTCGGCGACAGCTACAGCATCGTCGACATGGCGTTCTGGGGCTGGGCGCGGCTGGCGTCGTTCGTGCTCGGCGAGGAGGGCTATGCGAAGTACCCGAACGTCAAGCGCCTGGTCGACGAGATCTCGGCGCGGCCAGCCGCCGCACGCGCGATCGCATTGAAGGACAAGTTCACCTTCAAGGCCGAGATGGACGACGAGGCGAAGAACTTCATGTTCGGCCACCTCAAGACCAAGGTGGCTTAAGCGCCCTTCCGGCGTGCCGGCACGCGCCTCGCGTGTGAATCGCGATGCAAATTGGGAAGGCGGGCAAAGGGCCACGCACCGTGCCCACCTTCCGATTGCGTCAGATCATCAGATCGTGCGGCGCATGGGGGACGACAGCGTGCCCTGCAAGGTCGGGAACGACACCGAAACCGTCAGCCGAGTGCTGCTCGTGCAAAGCTAGCTCGATGGGCTGTGCGCCCTCTCGTCCGTGGCTTCCGGCAGCGTCTTCGTGATGGCTGCTCGATGCCGGGCCATGGTCGGCATTTCCGAGGTCGAAGCCGTCTGAACCTCCGGGACCTGAGTTCTTGTCCTTGAAGTGGAATGCGTCTCCAAGCACGCGCGTTCCGGCTGCCTCTGACCCAAACATCGCATCGGCAGTCGAGGATCGCTGGAAATCCGCCGCGCTGCCACCA
This sequence comes from Bradyrhizobium sp. LeoA1Lang, assembly GCF_055413685.1. NCBI lineage: Bacteria > Pseudomonadati > Pseudomonadota > Alphaproteobacteria > Hyphomicrobiales > Nitrobacteraceae > Bradyrhizobium > Bradyrhizobium sp. LeoA1Lang. The sequence continues at coordinate 36,411 of NZ_JBVAPG010000045.1, forward strand.
TGCTTGGCAGCAATGCCGTCTGTGCCTGCTTCGCCCGGGGTCGAATGACTGCCGCCGTCAGCAGACAGGGCACGCCATACGAAATCGTCGGGGTCTGCGTCACTGGCGCCTTTGATGGTGATCGTCACCATCTGCGCGGTGCCATCTATGGTCTTCACCGTGAAGGTGTCGGTCAGGTGGTCGCAGGCGTCGAGCGCCCGCACCGTGCAGTTGGTATTGTCGAGCGTGTAGGTCCACACGCCGGCCGCCGTCATCGTGAAGGTGCCATAACCGCCATCGCTCTTCGTCGGCGAGCAGACCGCGGTGAAGGTATTCGCCGGATTGTCAACGTCGGTATCGGTAAGCGCGCCGGTCGCCGTTGGCGTGCCGGACGTATCGCAGCCAGCTTCGGTCACCGTGCCGGTCGTCGTTCCCGAAACGACGGCCACGTCGTTGGTGCCATGGATGGTAATCGTCACCACCTGTGCGGTGCCGTCGATGCTGGTCACCGTGAAGCTGTCGGTCAGGTGGTCGCAGGCGTTGAGCGCCTGCACCGCGCCGTTGGCGTTGTCGAGCGTGTAGGTCCACTCACCAGCCGCCGTCATCGTGAAGGTGCCGTAGCCATGACTTGCCGTCGGCGAAGTGACCGCCGTGAAGGTGTTGGGCGCATTGTCGACGTCGCTATCGGTGAGCATGCCGGTCGCGGTCGGCACGCCCGGCTTGGCATTGGCGACGCCCCCAGCCTCGATCACGCAGCCCATGGTGGCGCCAGAAATGACGGCCGCGTCGTTGGTGCCGTTGATGGTGATCGTCACCACTTGTGCAGTGCCGTCCGCGGTGGTCACCGTGAAGGTGTCGGTCAGGTGGTCGCCGACATTGAGCGCCTGCACCGCGCTGTTGGCGTCGTTGAGCGTATAGGTCCACGCACCGGCCGCGGTCATCGTGAAAGTGCCGTAGCCGTCATGACTTGCCGTCGGCGAACTGACCGCCGTGAAGGTGTTGGGCGCATTGTCGACGTCGCTATCGGTGAGCGTGCCGGTCGTGGTCAGCTTGCCCGGCTCAGCGCCGCTCGCCTCGATCACTGAGCCGGTCGTCGCGCCGGAAATGACGGCCGCGTCATTGGTGCCGTTGATGGTGATCGTCACCACCTGAGGGGTGCCATCCACGGTGGTCACGATGAAGATGTCGGTCAGATGGCCGCCGACATTGAGCGCCTGCACCGCGTGGTTACTCTCGTTGACCGTGTAGGTCCACACGCCGGCCGCCGTCACCGTGAAGGTGCCGTAGCCGCCGGCACTCGCCTTCGGCGAGGCGACCACGGTGAAAGTATTCGGCGGATTGTCGACGTCGACGTCGGTGAGCGTGCCGGTTGCGACAGGTATACCGTGCCCAGCACCGCCCGCCTCGATCACCGCGCCAGTCGTGGAGCCCGAAATGATGGCCGCGTCGTTGACGCCATCGATGGCGATCGTGAAGACCTGGTTGGTCGAGAGTGTGCCGTCTGACACCGTGATAATGAAGCTCTCAGTCGTCGGCGCGGTCAGCGCATTGATCGCGCCGCTGTCCGGAACGAAGGTGTAGGCGCCCGTCGCGCTGTTGAGGTAGAGCCTGCCATAGGGACCGGCGCTCGATACGTCGTATGTCACCCCTCCCAGCACCGTGCTGCCGGCAATTCCGCCACTGATGCCGAAGGTCAGTGCAGCGCCGCTGTTGGAGCTGCTGGCAACGAAAGCTCCGCTCGTTGCGGCGAAATGGTCAAACACCGATGTATCAATTTCCGTCGGTCCCGTCGCGACGGTGAACACCGGCGCCGAACGCAGGACAAACAGGTCAGGAGCTGCCGTCGACGACGGCAGCGGCGCGAGCGAATTATGGATCTGGAGAGTATCGGTCTGAATAAAATTGATCGGCTGCACCGGCAGCACATTGATCGTCGAGGGAGGCGTGCTCGACCCGGGCGCCACCTGTTCCTTCGCGAAATTGGCCAGCACGTCCTGCCGGGCGGCATGCAACTCCTCCATTCGAGTCGCACTATTCGCGGTTTGGTTGACGCTGACCGAGGACCCTCTCCTGCTCAGGATGGTCGTCTCTCCGGGATCCTCGACAATGATGTGTCGCGGGATCGGCTCTTTGGTCACGAGCTCGAATACGCCATGCTCGAGATCCTTGTATGCGATGCTGTCGTCATCGAGATATGTGACGTCCGGCTCTGCCGCATGGACTTCGTTCATAACGGCGAAGGCCAGTGCCGCGAGCGTCAACGTGCCGATCCCGCCGCCATGAGCGCGGCCCCGAATGCTTCCAACAGGCGTATCAACCGTGAGGCAACCAGTCGTTGCCACCCGTCCGGCAACGAAAGCGAAGGTGCCTCTGGTCACGCCAAACAGGGCCGAATGCGAGGTGCCGTTGGCGTCACAGATCAATTCGTTCAACACCAGACGGGTGCCGGGAGAGAGGTTGAACACAGTGCCGTCGATAAAGCGAATTCCGACCTGCGCGTCGTCCGCCGTCTCGATCACGTCTCCCTGATAAACGGGATCGCCAGCCGTGAGTTGAACGGCAACGCCGGTCGCACGGCTGAGGGTGCAGCAACCGATCGCGATCTGAACATGACCTATGATCTGGGGAAGCTGGGCGACAATGGCGTTGCGGTCGCCCCCGGACTCGACGCAAGACGCAACGAACATGGCTTCGACCTCGCCTGCTGAGTACTTTCAGGCCCAGCGTGGTGCCGCACTTTTCTTGCTCTGGCTTTGCCTACGCCACGAGGTCAAAACAATCTTCGCGTCGGCAACCCTAGGCTAGCCCGCCGCAACATCCTGATCCAAATTTAATCAAACATATCCGTAACATCCGATGCATTCAATGCCTGATTTAAATCGCCCGACGCAGGAATTAAATCATTTTTCCCTGGAGCGCGTCGTTTCCCCTCTCTGGAGCGCCGCAATTATAGCCGCCTCAAGATGCAACGTTTTGGTAGCATTTGAACCGGCTCCGGGATTAATATGACAAAAATTTAAAATGAGGTGGCCACTCATGGCCGCCCTGACATTGCGCGTACTGCATGAATTATAGCGACCCGGCTGACCATTGAAGTCAGCGGGCTGTCACGCGGCAAAAAGGATCTTCTCAGGAAGGGGATCATGCGCACGCATACGATTATCGCGTCGGTGGCGAGTTTGGCTCTGGCGTTGGCCAGCCTTTTGGTTGATGCAGCCGATGCGCAGACCAATCCTCCCGGGCCGGCGGTTCAGGATCTCGCATCAGCAAAACCCATCGGAACAGTTGTAACCACAACCGGCTCGGTGACGATCGAGCACGTGGGTGCGATGGTCATTCAGGCAAATGTCGCCGGCCAGATCGTCCAGACGAAGGTGGGTGATATCGTTTACCTCGGCGATGTGGTGCAGACCGGGGCCGATGGCCGGGTCGGGATCAACTTTGCCGATGGCAGTTCGTTCAAACTATCGAGCAACGCCCGTATGGCGTTGGACGAATTCGTGTACGACCCAAATGGGAAATCCAACTCGACCTTGTTCAAGGTAACCAACGGAACACTTACGTTTGTCGCCGGCAATATCGCGAAGACCGGCGACATGAAGGTCGATACCCCAGTCGCAACAATGGGTATTCGGGGCACGACTCCACATGTCGAAATTTCGGATGACGGGACAGTCAAGTTTTCAACCCTTATCGAAGAGGGCAAGAACAAGCTTACGAAAAAGCCCGGCCCATCGACAGCGCAGCAATCCGAACAGAAAGCCAATCGCAAGTCCAATCTGAATATCTGCCGAGGGTGCTAGGCCATTTGTTCGGAAGCCAGTCTCGGCGCAGGGCACCAGCAGGACGTGACGCCTTTCCGCGAAAAAGCGACGATCGCGGATTCCCCAATTTCCAAAGTCAGGAAGCCTGATATGGACGCGAGTACTAGGGGAGGCATCATTGACGGCGTCGCATGCATGCTCATCCTGCTGTTGCTCGGCTCACCCGCGGCGGCGGAGGATGCAAAGAAGAGCAACTATCTGACTGACATTGCGTTGTGCAACGGCACGGATCACGCCTCGCTTGAAGCCAGGGTCAATGGCTGCACGGCGCTCATCGCTTCCGGTCACGGCAAGACGGCTGCCTTGGCAATCGCCTACAACAATCGTGGCAACGCCTATGCGGCAAAGGGAGACTACGACCGCGCCATCCAGGATTTCGATCAATCGATCCAGCTCAATCCAACTTACGTCAAGGCCTTCAACAATCGCGGCGTGGCTTATTTGAAGAAAGGCGAATACGACCTTGCCATCAAAGCTCTCGATGGCGCGATCCAGCTCAATCCCAGCTACGGCAGCGCTTTCGCCAACCGTGCCAGAGCCTACCTGAAAAAGCACGAGTATGATCGCGCGGCCCGGGACTATGACGAGGCAATTCGTCTTGAACCCAATTTGGAAGCCGTGTGGAGCGGACGCTGTTGGACGCAGGCTATCCTCGGCGCGTTGGAGGCGGCATTGGAGGACTGCAATAAGGCGCTTCAATTAGCGTCGAACAACGCCGCAACGTATGACTCGCGTGGACTGATCTACCTCAAAATGGGCAAATTCGATGCGGCTATCGATGACTACAGTTCTGCGCTGCAGCTCGACCCGAAGCTGGCAAGCGCGCTCTATGGGCGCGGGTTTGCCAGGCTGAAGACGGGCGACAAAGCGGGCAGCAACGCCGATATTGCATTGGCAAAGACGATCCAGGTCAAGATCGGCAACGACTTCACGCGCTATGGGGTGCGGTAGGTACCAGCGACGGTTAGCATTGTAGGGTGGGCAAAGGCGCACCGCGCCGTGCCCACCATCCCTTGCACGGACAAGAATGGTGGGCACGCTTCCGCCTTCGCTCTTCGAGCTACTGCGGACAAGTTGCTCTGCCCACCTGACCAATTGCTTCCGTCATTCCGGGGCTCGCGAAGCGAGAACCCGGAATCCATTTCGCCTCGGCACCGGGAGCGCGATGGATTCCGGGCCTGCGCCTAGCGGCGCATCCCGGAATGACAGCGGAGGACGCCTCAACGCGCCGCGCGGACCTGCGGCGCCGGAAACTGCCCCAGCGCCTTCTCGGTCAGCACCGAGTCGCAATATTCCCTGATCTCCCTGATCTTGCCGTCCTCGAGCCGGAACACCAGGCAATAGTCATTGTCGTAGCGAACGCCGTCCTTGGTGACATTGTCGCCCTTGGCTTCGACCACGACATGGTCGCCGTCGGCGATGAAGCGATGGGCGACGGTACGCGTGCGTTCCGCCAATAGCGAACGAACGTGACCGTGCAGGTCGTTGAGGATCGATTGCTTGCCGCTGAACGTGCGCGACCAGGAATACTGTCCCGTCACCGTCCATGTCGCATCCTCGGCAAGGCTCGTGGTGAACAGCGCGCGGTCGCGCGCATCGGGATCGGGATTTCCGGCTGCGGCAAAGATCTGCTGCATCAGGTTCTTGTTGTCGGCTGCGCTCATGGCGACGTCTCCGGTGACTGACTGAGTACGCCTCTTTGTGCCGCGGTAGGGATCATTCTTCAAATCGATAGCCGATATGATATCTATTCACCCGATGAATTTGAATTCGCTCGACCTCAACCTCCTGATCGCGCTCGACGCGCTGCTGCGGGAAGCCAGTGTCAGCCGCGCCGCGATGCGGCTTCGTCTGTCGCAACCGGCCACAAGCCACGCGCTGCAGCGCCTGCGCGATCTGATCGGCGATCCGCTCCTGGTGCGCAACGGCGCCCGCATGGAGCTGACGCCGCGGGCGCAGACGTTGCGCGCGCCGCTGGCGCAGGCGCTCGACCAGGTGCGCGCGCTGTTCGTCCCCGACGCGTTCGACGCCATCAGCAGCGACCGGCATTTCCGGCTGATGATGCCGGACCTCGGGGTCGAGCTCCTGATGCCGCCATTGATGGAGAAGATCACGCAGATCGCGCCGCATGTGACGATCGACGTGGTGCCGTGGCGGGGGCCCGCGATCTTCACCGCGGAATTCGCCCGCACCATCGATCTCGTGATCTCGATCGGCGACGCCTTCAAGGGCTTTCACCGCCAGCGCCTCTATGTCGACAGCGACGCGCTCGCGGTGCGCCGCGGCCATCCGGTCGGCGCGAGATTGAAGAAACGCGAGGCGTTCCTCGCGGCAAGGCATGTCGCCGTCGTGATCCGCGGCCAGAACGAGGATCTGATCGATAGCTGGCTGCGCTCCAAGGGCATCGAGCGGCGCATCGCTCTCGTGGTGCCAGGCTATATCGAGGCGCTGCATGTCACAGCCCGCACCGACCTCGTCGCCTTCGTGCCGCGCCGCCTGATCATAGCACTCGCCAGGCAGTTATCACTGCTGACCGTGACGCCACCGCTCGATCCCGGCATCGACGAGCAGTACATGTTCTACCCCACCCGCGCCCAGATGGATCCCGGCTCGATCTGGCTCCGCCAATTGATGCTGGAGACGGGACGGGAGTTGGGCGGGCGAAAAATGTAGGTCCGCATTGGGAAACGCAGCGTGTCACCCCGCCCTCCGTCATTCCGGGGCGTCCGAAGGACGAGCCCGGAATCCATTGCGCCACCGGCGCGAGCGGAGACATGGATTCCGGGCTCATCGCTTCGCGATGCCCCGGAATGACGGCGGAGAAAAATTCACCAGCGATTCCAACCTGATTTGCCCCATCCAGCCCTCGCGCAAAAAACATTCCGCTTTCGCCGTCGGGCAAATCAGTGATTTAACTCCGCGCGTCTCACGGCGAATGAGGGGCGGGTCGCGATCGTCACGAACGTTGCGGTGGGATGCGGTGGACGCGATGCGTGTGACTGACGAGCACGCGCAGTGCGGACGGCGAAGTCGTGTGGTCCTGGCGCCCCGACGCTGGCGCTAAGTTTTTCGCGCGAAAAAGTTCGCGCTTGAGATGACGGTGGCAAGAAAGCCCGGTCACCGGGGAGAGCACGAAATAAGCCGTAACACCATCGCGCAGGGAAAGCCGGAATGCTTCGGTTGAACCTGTGGTCCTACCCCCGTGCTTTTTGTTGCACGGGACCCATGGGTGCAACCGGCACCCGGCTTTCCCTGCACCCTCTGATATCGAGGAGGGTGAAAAGTGAAGCAAACCTCGGGCGCATCACGCCGCGAGAATGCGAACTCACATCCTCACCGCTGTTTGAAATTTTGAATCATAACTCGCGACGACGCCGTAGGGTGGGCAAAGCGAAGCGTGCCCACCCTCGTGAGCACGGTGCTGGATGGTGGGCACGGCGCAAGTGCGCCTTTGCCCACCCTACGCAACCGCTTGCTCGCGCCACAACACACATCGGTGGTTATGGGCCCGCCTTCGCGGGGACGACGACGAGAATCGTAGGATGGGGTAGAGCGCCGCGAAACCCATCATTCGCGCGGCTTGCTCCATCGCGATGGGTTTCGCTGCGCTCTACCCATCCTACGACAAAGCCACGCCGCTCTTGCAAACCGCTCACGCTTCCGCGTCCAGCACCTTCTTCACGGCAGGCCGCGCGGCCATGCGGTTGCGGTGATCGACCACTTTCGACAGCGGCGCGAGATCGACGCCGTCGCCCTCCAGCCACTGCGCCATCGTGAAGAGATAGATGTCGCAGATCGAGAAGGCCTCGCCCATCACCCACGGGCCTTTCAGCATGTCGCGCTCGATCAGCGCAAAGCTCGCGCCGACCGTTTTCGGGATCATGCGCTTCAAGTCGGCAAAGGAGGATTCCTCCGCAGCCCAGCGATAGCCGCGCATCTTGTGGGCATGCGCGACATGCACCGTGGAGCAGAGATAGCTGTTGAACGCCTGCGCCTGCGCGAACGCAAAGGCGTCATCGAGCGGCGCGAGCTTTGCCTTCGGAAAGCTCTGCGCGATGAAGGCGAGCACCGCGGGCGTCTCGGTGAGGACGCCATGATCGGTGACCAGCGCCGGCACCCGTCCCTTCGGGTTGACCTTGAGATATTCCGGGCTGTTCTGCTGGTTGGTCTTGAAGTCGACCCGTTCGATCGTATAGGGCGCGCCGGCCTCTTCGAGCGCGATGTGCGAGGCGAGCGCGCAGGTGCCGGGGGTGTAATAGAGCTTGAGCATGTTCCATCCCTCATTCAGAGGGACGCGAAGTTAACGGCGTGCTCTTGGCCCGTCCATCCCTGCTCTGACTGATGGGCTCAGCGAACAGCCTTTGCCGTCTCCACCAGGCGCGCACTGGTCGATGCCGTCGCAAGCACTGCGCCATCTTCCGCCATCAGCCTGCCTTCGACGAAGGCGACGGTCTTGCCGAGCTGGGAGACCCTGGCCTCGCCGATGATCGGACCCGGCTTCGCCGGCGCCAGGAAATTCACTGTCATCGTGATGGTCGCGGTGTAGAGCTTGCCGTCGGTCATGACGAATACAGCCGGGCCCATGGTGTCGTCGAGCATCGCCGACAGCATGCCGCCCTGGATAAAGCCGGCCGGGTTGCAGAACTCCGGCTTGCCCTCGAAGCCGATCCGAATCCAGCCTTCGCCCGGGCGTGCGTCGAGCGGGCGCCAGCCGAGCAGCTTGGAGCAGGGTGGCGCGGCGAGACGGTCAAGCGCGGTCGCGATCATCGAAGCCTCCGTTGTCGCTCCTACCTAACGCAGGCCTCCTGCCAGCATGCTGTCAGCAGCCTCACATGCCGAGCCCATGCGCGACCACCTTGCGCATCACATTCGGGAACGCTTCGTCCGCAAGCGTTGCGACCGGCACCCAGCGCATCCCCTCCGGCGCCCGCGTACGCGGTGGAACGGTCGCGGTATAGACCGCAAGCTCGAGCGGAAAATGCGTGAAGACGTGGGTGACGACGCCGGCCTTGCGGTGCCAGCGCGTCACGCCCTTCAGAAATGGCGCCTGCTCAAGTGCGGCCGCATCGTCCTGCCCGGCCAGCCATTCGGAGGTCGGCACTTCCGTCATGCCGCCGAGCAGGCCCTTCTCGGGGCGGGTGCGGACCAGGAGCTCATCGCCGCGGGTGACGACGAAGGCCGCGCCGGAGCGCAGCGCGCCAGTCTTCTTCGGCGCCTTGCGCGGAAAGCTCTCCTGATCGCCGCGGGCGCGCGCCGCACAGTCGTTGTTGAGCGGGCAGAGCGCGCAGGCCGGCTTCTTCGGCGAGCAGATCGAGGCGCCCAGATCCATCAGCGCCTGCGCGCTATCGCCGGCGCGAGACTTCTCGTCGCCGGCGCGAGACTCCTCGTCGCCGGCACGGGAAGGACCGAGCAAGGTGCTCGCCAATTGCTGAATCAGCGGCTTGGCCTGCGGCAGCGCCTCCTCGACCGCGAACAGCCGCGACACCACGCGCTCGATATTGCCGTCGACCGGCATGGTGCGGCGGTCGAAGGCGATCGCAGCGATCGCGGCCGCCGTGTATGGCCCGATCCCCGGCAGCGTGCGAAGCCCCTCCTCGCTATCGGGAAAGATGCCGCTGTGGTCGCGCAGCACCGCCACCGCGCAGGCGTGCAGGTTACGCGCCCGGGAATAGTAGCCGAGCCCGGCCCACATCCGCAGCACATCGTCCAGCGAAGCGCGCGCCAACGAAGCGACGTCCGGCCAGCGGGAAACGAATTTCTCGAAGTAGGGCCCGACCGCCTTGACCGTCGTCTGCTGCAGCATGATCTCCGACAGCCACACCCGGTACGGATCAGCCGCCTCGCCAGCCCCCGCCCGCCACGGCAACCGGCGGCGATGCCGGTCATACCAGGCGAGCAGAAGGGCGGGACGAGCGGCGAGCGCGTCAGGCGCTTCTCGTGGCTTGGTCCTGGCGGCGGCGCGAGAGCTCATGAGCCTATCTTAATGTCGGAGCACGAATCTCTCCACGTCATGCCCGTGCCTGTGCCGGGGCATCCACGTCTTTATTCCTGGGATCGTTGCGAGGTGATATGACAAACTATGTCAAAGCCCGGCCCGATCAGCGCAAAGCCGCTCTCCATCCTGCTCAACGACGTCTTCTCGGACGCCTACGCCAAGCAGGGGTTCGCCGCGCGCGAGCTGGTAACGCGGTGGGCGGAGATCGCGGGGGTCGAGATCGCGCGGTATTCGGAGCCGATGAAGATGCAATGGCCGCGGCCGGTGGAGGGGCAGCCGCAGGAGCCGGCAACGCTGGTGCTCCGGGTCGAGGGGCCGATGGCGCTGGAGATCCAGCATTCCTCCGACCGCATCCTGGAGCGGGTCAACCGCTTCTTCGGCTGGCACGCGGTCGGCCGGCTGGCGCTGCGGCAGGCCCCCCTGTCGCGGCGGGAGCGCGTGGTGCGGCCGCGGCCGCCGGACGCCAAGGCGGTGGCGGCGGTCGAAAAGACCCTGTCCGCCGTGGAGGACGAGGCGCTACGCGCCGCGCTGGCGCGATTGGGGGCCTCGATCAAGCGAAATTGAGACTTTTTTGCGTGGCAGGCCTTGGAGCGCAGCATTGCCACAATCACCATTTCAAGCTAGCGAAAGCTCGCTTTTTTAGACCTCTTTAGGCGTGAATGCGCCAATCCGGGAGCCGACCTTGATCATCACGCGCCGCGCCTTCACCGCCGCTCTGTCACTGACTGGTCTTGCCGCCCTGATCGGTCTCTCGCCGCTGCGGCTGATTTCGGAGGCGATGGCGCAGACCGCCGCCGATGTCGCCAAGCCGCAATCGCTGCCGGACATGGCGCTCGGCCCGCAGAATGCCCCGGTGACCATCACCGAATACGCCTCGATGACCTGCCCGCACTGCGCGAACTTCAACGACACGGTGTTCCCGAAGATCAAGTCGGAATACATCGACACCGGCAAGATCCGCTACGTGTTCCGCGAATTCCCGCTCGACATCAAGGCCGCCGCCGGCTCGATGCTGGCGCGCTGCATCGCCAAGGACGACGCACCGAAATATTTCGCGGTCATCGACCTGTTGTTCCGCCAGCAGAACGACTGGGTGATGAAGAACACCACGGAGACGCTGACGCGAATCGGCAAGCAGGCGGGCCTCAGCCAGCAGCAGGTCGAGGACTGCCTGAAGGACCAGACGCTGCTCGACAAGATCGCAGCCGACCAGAAATACGCCAATGACGTGTTGAAGGTGAATTCGACGCCGACCTTCTTCATCAATGGCGAGATGCTGAAGGGCGAAACCTCGTTCGACGAATTCAGCAAGCGCATCAATTCATTGTTGAAAAGCTGATTCGTCCACAGCTATTCGTTAGCGCGCGATAAACCAAGCAAAAGCCTTGGGAAAAGCTCGAGGCGGCGGTTGCCGGTACGCCCCGGCCTCGCCATTGTCGCGGCCATGAGGGCCGCAGCGAGCGGACCACCTACATACCGACATTGCCTTCCATGGTATTGTCACGGCAGGGAGATTCGCGCCCGGCCAACAGAGATTTGTGTTCATGAAGCTCACGCGCCTACGCCTCCACGGTTTCAAGTCGTTCGTTGAACCCACCGACTTCATGATCGAGCCGGGCCTCACCGGCGTGGTCGGGCCGAACGGCTGCGGCAAGTCCAACCTGGTGGAAGCGCTGCGCTGGGCGATGGGCGAAACCTCGCACAAGTCGCTGCGCGCCGCCGACATGGACGCGGTGATCTTTGCCGGTTCCGGCAATCGCCCGGCGCGCAACCACGCCGAAGTCGTGATGACGATCGACAACGCCGATCGTACGGCACCGGCGGCGGTCAACGACAGCCAGGTCTTGGAAATCTCCCGCCGCATCGAGCGCGAAGCGGGTTCCGTCTATCGCATCAACGGCCGCGACGTGCGCGCGCGCGACGTGCAGCTCCTGTTCGCCGATGCCGCAACCGGCGCGCGGTCGCCGGCACTGGTGCACCAAGGCAAGGTCGGCGAGATCATCCAGGCCAAGCCTGAACAGCGCCGCCGCATCCTCGAAGATGCCGCCGGCGTCGCCGGCTTGCATGCCCGCCGCCATGAAGCAGAACTGCGGCTGAAGGCGGCCGAGACCAACCTCACCCGCGTCGAGGACGTGATCGGCCAGCTCACCGGCCAAATGGACGGACTGAAGAAGCAGGCGCGGCAAGCGATCCGCTACCGCGAGGTCGCGGCGAAGGTCCGCAAGTCCGAGGCGATGCTGTTCCATCTGCGCTGGATCGAGGCTCATGCCGACGTCAACGATGCCGCGCAGACGCATGATCTCGCGGTTCGCGAGGCGGCCGAGCGCACCCGTGAGCAAGCGGAATCCGCGCGCATCCAGGCGATCCGCGCCGCCGAACTGCCGGCACTGCGCGAGGCGGAAGCCCGCGCCGCGGCGGGCCTGCAGCGGCTCAACAATGCGCGCGAGCTGCTCGACCGCGAAGAGGAGCGTGCCAAGGAACGCGTTTCCGAACTCGACCGGCGCCTGGCGCAGTTCGTCGCCGACATCGCGCGCGAGCAACAACAGACGGCAGACGCCGACGTCGCGCTGCAGCGGCTCGACACCGAGGATGCCGAGCTGAAGGAAGAGATCAAGTCTCGGGTCGAGCAACGCTCCGGCGTCGACGAGCGCGTCGCGGAAGCGGAAGCCATGCTTGCTGAAACCGAGCGTCGGTTTGCCGAGCTGACCACAGAGCTCGCCGACCTCACCGCCAAGCGCAATCAGCTCGAAGCCGGCGTGCGCACCCATCGCGACCGGCTCGCCCGACTCGACCACGAGATCGCGAGCGTCCAGGCCGAGGAAGAGCGGCTCGCGCAGGAGACCGGTTCGCTCGGCGACATCGATGTGCTCGCGGCCACGGTCGAGACCGCGCAGCAGACGCTGGCCGAGGCCGAAGCCACCGTGCAGGCGAGCGAAGCCGGTCACGTGGTCGCGCGGCAGACACTGGAAGCGTCCCGCAGCCCGCTGACCGAAGCAGAGAAGCGCGTGCAGCGGCTCGAGACCGAGGCGCGCACCATCTCCAAGATCCTCAATGGCGAGACCAAGAACCTGTGGCCGCCGATCATTGACGGCATCACAGTCGCCAAGGGCTATGAGAAAGCGATCGGCGCCGCGCTCGGCGATGATCTCGATGCGCCCGTCGATCCCTCGGCGCCGATGCGATGGACCAACGTCCCCGCCAGCGAGGACCCGGCGCTGCCCGAAGGCGTCGATTGCCTTGCCAACCATGTGCAGGCACCGCCGGAATTGGCGCGCCGCCTCGCCCAGATCGGCGTCGTGGCGAAGGAGCGCGGCGCGGAGCTGGTGTCGCAATTGAAGACCGGCCAGCGGCTGGTGTCGCTCGAGGGCGACGTCTGGCGTTGGGACGGTTTTGTCACCGCCGCCCATGCCCCGACAGGCGCGGCGCGGCGCCTCGCCGAGCGTGCCCGCCTCGTCGACATCGAGCATGAGCTCGAGCAGGCGCGCAGCGAGGTGATCGCCAAGCGGCAGGCGCTGGAAAATGCGGAAGCCGAATTGCGCGCCGCCTCCGCCGCCGAGACGGCCGCGCGCGAGGCGGTGCGTGCCGCGCGCCGCGAGGCCGATGCCGCGCGCGAGCGCCATGCCGCGGCCGAGCGCGAGATCAACCGTCACGCCGCGCGCAAATCCGCGCTGACGGAAGCGCACAACCGCCTTGCCGCCGACCGCGCCGAAGCCGAGGCCGCACACGAGAACGCCGATGCGGCGCTCTCCGAATTGCCGCCGAGCGTGGAGACCGAAGCCCAACTTGCCGCCGTCCGCGCCGAGATCGAGAACCGGCGCCGCGTGGCCGCCCAGGTGCGCGCCGAAGCGCAGGCGCTGGCCCGTGAAGCCGAACTCGCCGACCGCCGCGTGCAGGCGATCCTCGCCGAGCGCAACGAGTGGCAGAACCGCAAAGCAAGCGGCGCCTCGCAGATCGGAACGATCGAGGCCCGCATCACCGAGGTGACGGCGGAGCGCGAGGAGCTCGTCAATGCGCCGGAGGTGTTTGCGGAGAAGCGCAGCGCGCTGATCAGCGAGATCGAGTACGCCGAGAGTGATCGCCGCGGCGCCGCCGACGCGCTCGCCGCTGCCGAGACCGCGATGGCGGAGACCGACCGCGCCGCCAAGGCCTCGCTGGAAGCGCTGTCGAGCGCCCGCGAGGCGACCGCCCGCGCCGAGGAGCGGACGGAAGGAACCCGGCGTCGGCTCGCCGATATCGAGCGCGAGGTCCATGACATGCTCGAGGTCGAGCCACAGGCGTTGGCCGGCCTCGCCGAGATCGAGCCGGGCGCCGACCTGCCGCCGGTCGGCCAGATCGAGGAAGAGCTGGAAAAGATGCGCCGCGATCGCGAGCGCCTCGGCGCAGTCAATCTGCGCGCCGAGGAAGAGCTGCGCGAGGTGGAGACCCAGCACACCGGGCTCACCACCGAGCGCGACGATTTGGTGGAGGCGATCAAGCGCCTGCGCCAGGGCATCCAGAGCCTCAACCGCGAAGCGCGCGAGCGCCTTCTCACCTCGTTCGAGACCGTCAACAACCACTTCAAGCGATTGTTCGTCGAGTTGTTCGGCGGTGGCGAGGCCGCGCTGCACCTGATCGAGAGCGACGATCCGCTCGAGGCCGGCCTCGAGATCATTGCAAAGCCGCCGGGCAAGAAGCCGCAGTCGCTGTCGCTGCTCTCGGGCGGCGAGCAGGCGCTGACCGCGCTGGCGTTGATCTTCGCGGTGTTCCTGACCAACCCCTCGCCGATCTGCGTGCTGGACGAGGTCGACGCGCCGCTGGACGACCACAACGTGGAGCGCTTCTGCAACCTGTTGCACGAGATGACGTCGTCGACCGAAACGCGCTTCATCACCATCACCCACAACCCGATCACCATGGCGCGGATGAACCGGCTGTTCGGCGTGACCATGGCCGAGCGCGGCGTGTCGCAACTGGTCTCGGTCGACCTCGAAGGCGCGGTCGGCATCCTGGACCAGCACGTGGCGTGAGGTTGCACGCCCGCCGCTGGTCCTGCCGTCATTGCGAGCGCAAGCGACGCAATCCATAGCGCCGCGAGCGGAGAAGTGGATTGCTTCGCCCCGCTCGCAATGACGGGAGAGCGCGTCGTGACGTGACGAACAGATGATCTCGCCCGACCTTCCCGCCGAACTGAAAGCGGCACTCGACGCGAGGCTGCAGGGGTTCTCGCGCAATGAGGCGGCAAGCCGCGCTGCCGCGATCTCGCGGACCTACCGCGACGGCGGCGGCTCGGGCACGATCAAATCCGAAACCGATGCCCTCGCCTACGCGCTGGCCCGAATGCCGGCGACCTATGCCGCCGTCGCCGCCAGCCTCAATGTGCTCGTCGAGATCAGGCCGGATTTCGCGCCGACGTCGCTGCTCGATATCGGCGCCGGACCGGGCACGGCGAGTTGGGCGGTGGCGCAAGCCTTCTCGTCGCTGCAACGATTCGTCTTGCTCGATGCCAACGCCAGCTTGCGCGCGCTGGCGCTTGAGCTCGCCGCCACGCGGCTGCGCGAGGCGCACTATGAGCTTGGACCGGCCCGGAAGCTGCTCGCCGATGCCGAGCGGGCGGACCTTGTCGTCGCGAGCTACATGATCGGCGAAATCGATGAGGCCGAGCGAACCGCGCTCGCACGCCTGATGTGGGAGAAGGCGGGCGAGGCGCTTGTGATCGTCGAACCCGGCACGCCCGCGGGCTATGCGCGGATCATCGCGCTGCGGGCGCAACTGATCGCGGCCGGCGCATATGTCGCGGCCCCCTGCCCGCATGACGAAGCATGCCCGCTTGAAGCGCCGGACTGGTGCCATTTCAGCCAGCGGCTGGCCCGCTCGCGCGCGCACATGCAGGTGAAGGGCGCGGAGGTGCCGTTCGAGGACGAGCGGTTCGCCTATGTCGCGCTGACGCGGACGCCGATTGCGAGCCATCCCTCCCGCGTGCTGGCGCAGCCCGTCGTCGGCAAGGCGGAGGTGACCGCAAAGCTCTGCACCCCGAGCGGCCTTTCGATTGCAAAGATCCCCCGCCGCGCCAAGGCCGACTATGCCCGCGCCCGGCGCTGGCGATGGGGCGACGCCGTGACGGGCGCTTGAACTAATGCCCTGCCCGGTCCGACCAACGCATGCCTGCCGCTGGGCAGGCTGACGCGCGCCGCCGTTTATCTCTTTGTTTGAGCATGATCTTTTCGGAAAACCGGTTTCCACTTTTCCGGATCATGCTCTAGGCTTCGCGCGCAATCCCATCAGGAGTTTTTCCATGTCGACCGGCTGGATCGTTCTCGGCGTCATCGTCGTCCTCGTGCTGTTTGCGTTTGCCGCCTACAACCGGCTGGTGGCGCTGAGCCAGCGCGTCAACCAGGCCTTTGCCGACATCGACGTCCAGCTCAAGCAGCGCCACGATCTGGTCCCGAACCTGGTCGAGACCGTGAAGGGCTACGCCGCCCATGAGCGCGGCACGCTCGACGACGTGATCAAGGCACGCAACTCCGCGATATCAGCGCAGGGACCGGCGCAGGTCTCCGCCGCGGAGAACCAGCTAAGCGGCGCCCTCGGCCGGCTGATCGCGCTGTCGGAAGCCTATCCGGACCTGAAGGCCAACGCCAATTTCCAGCAGCTCGCAAGCGAACTCTCCGATCTCGAGAACAAGATCGCCGCCAGCCGCCGCTTCTTCAACAACGCGGTCCAGGAATACAACACCGGCATCCAGCAGATGCCGGCCGCTTTGTTCGCCGGCATGTTCGGCTTCACCCGCAAGGACTTCTTCGACCTCGGCGCCAACCGCAGCCAAGTCGAGACCGCGCCGAGCGTGAAGTTCTGAGCGAGATGACGCTGCATCTTCTCCGTCATTCCGGGGCGCGCGATGCGCGAGCTATGATGTGCAATTGCACATCAGAGAATCCATCGTGCCGCAGGCGATGCGGTGAAATGGATTCCGGGCCTGCGCCTTGCGGCGCATCCCGGAATGACAGTGGTTAGCGGACGTCCAGCATGGCCGCCTACGGTCTCTACACCCATATCGCGTCGAACAGGTTCCGTTCGATGCTCCTGCTCGGAGGGCTGTTCGTCCTGATCTACGTGCTGGTCTATGCCGGCGCGCTGGTCGCTGAAGTCATGATCGACAGCGGCCGCTCGGTCGACGATTACCTGATGCGGGCGCTGCATGACCTGATCTCGGCTTCCCCTTATGCGACGATCGGCGCGGCGCTCTGGATCGTGATCGCCTACTTCTTCCACCAGAACATGATCGACGCCGTCACCGGCGGCGAAAGCGTGACGCGGCAGCAAGAGCCGCGGCTCTATAATCTCCTGGAAAACCTCTGCATCTCACGTGGCATCCCGATGCCGAAGCTGAAGATCATGGACAGCCCGGCGCTGAACGCCTTCGCGAGCGGGCTGAACCAGCGCCAATATGCCGTCACGGTCACCACGGGCCTGTTGCGGGCGCTGAACGACCAGGAGATCGAGGCCGTGCTCGGTCACGAGCTCACCCATATCCGCAACGGCGACGTGCAGTTGATGGTGATCGCGGTCATCATCGCCGGCGCGGTCGGCTTCTTCGGCGAACTATTCTTCCGGATGTTCACCAACCTATCCTGGAATTCAACCGGCGGCGGCTGGTCGTCCTCCTCGTCGTCGTCCTCCTCCTCCTCGTCTTCGTCCGATCGCAAGAGCTCCGGTGGCGGCGCCATCATCGTGATCATCATCGCCATCATCCTGATCGTGGCGGCGTGGCTGTTGTCGCAGGTCGTCAAGCTGGCCCTGTCGCGATCGCGCGAGTATCTGGCCGATGCCGGGTCGGTCGAGCTGACCAAGAATCCCGATGCGATGATCTCGTCCCTGCGCAAGATCGAAAATCGCGGCGAACTGCCGGGCGCCACTTCGGCGGTGATGGAACTATGTGTGGACAATCCGCGGGAGGGCTTCGCCGACCTGTTTGCGACCCATCCGTCGGTGCAATCGAGGGTGGATGCATTGGTGAAGTTCGGCGGCGGCCATGATCCTGGACCGATCGCCCTGCCGGACGATCCCGCGGCTAGTCCCGAAGAAGGTGCACAGGAACCGTCGGCACAAGGCGAACTTGCGCCTCCCGCTCCGCGCGGCCCTTCACGCGGTCCATTGCCCGGCCCTTGGGGCGACGCAGCCGAGCCGGTCGGCCCGTCGCAGCAACCGCCGCTTCAGGGTCCGATTCAGGGTCCCTGGGGCCGACATTTTTGATTGTGGCCTCACGCCCTTCAACTCATTAAGAAAATCCCTACTAAACGCGCTGCTTGGCATTCAAGGAATTGAATTCTCCCTTGTTTCTGCCATGTTCGCGCCCAAAGCAGGAATGGGGACTTTCCGATCGCGCCCTCGCGGTCGG
Organism: Bradyrhizobium sp. LeoA1Lang; assembly: GCF_055413685.1. Taxonomy (NCBI): domain Bacteria; kingdom Pseudomonadati; phylum Pseudomonadota; class Alphaproteobacteria; order Hyphomicrobiales; family Nitrobacteraceae; genus Bradyrhizobium; species Bradyrhizobium sp. LeoA1Lang. Next base: position 54,583 of record NZ_JBVAPG010000045.1, read on the forward strand.
GGGCGCGGTCGTAAGGGATTTCCATGGCAAAGCCAGTCGTGATTGTAGTGGGCGCGGACAAGGGCGGGGTCGGCAAGACGACCGTGTCGCGGACGCTTCTGGACTATTTCAACGCGAACAACGTCGGGACGCGGGCCTTCGACACCGAATCGCCGCGGGGAACGCTGAAGCGCTTCCATCCTGAGATCACCGAGATCGTCGATATGACGACGACCGCGGACCAGATGAAGATCTTCGACACCCTGAACGCCGGCTCCATGGTTACCGTGATCGACGTCCGCGCCGGCCTGTTGTCGCCTGCGCTCGCCTCGCTCCGCGACATCGGCTTCCTGGATGCGGCCCGGTCCGGCCAGATTACCTTCGCGGTGTTCCATATCCTCGGCCCCTCGATCGCCTCGCTGGACGAGATCGCGGAGACCGCCAATTTCATGAGCGGCGCGAGATACTTCCTGGTGAAGAACTTCATCAACGACACGCAGTTCTTCCAGTGGGACCAGTCGACCTACAATTCCTATTTCCATCGCATCAAGGATGCCACCGACCTGACCATCCCGAAGCTGAACGAGATGGCCTATGAGCAGGTCGAGGTCGCTTCCGTCCCGTTCCTCAAATTCGTCGCCAACAAGGGCCCGCACGACGAGGCGGCGAACTATTCTTTCGTGCTCCGCGGCTATGTCCGGCACTGGCTCGCCAACGTCTGGAGCGAGTTCGACCGCATCAAGCTGACCGACCTGGTCGGCGCCAAGTCGGTGACGCGCGGCAGCGAAAAATAGTCGCACCCCCGGAGGATGCGGGGCTGGATTAGGCAGGAAAATCGCCTGATATAGCAGGCGATGTCAGCTACGCCCATCTACATCATTTGCTCGCCCCGCCCCCAGGTCGGCAAGACCCTGGCCGCGCGGCTGCTGAGCGAATTTCTGCTGCTGAAGAACGGCGACGTGATTTCCTTCGACATCAACCTGAAGGAGCCGTCGCTGCTCGACTACCTGCCCAAAACCACCGAGACGGCAGATGTCATCGACACCTACGGCAAGATGCAGTTGATGGACCGGCTGATCGTCAATGACGGCGTGGCGAAGGTGATCGACCTCGGCTTCCACGCCTTCGACGAATTCTTCAAGATGATCGACGAAATCGGCTTCATGAAGGAAGCGCTGCGCCGCCACGTCGCGCCGGTCATCCTGTTCGTTGCCGATATCGACCGCGTCTCCGCGCGCAGCTATGAGATGCTGCGCCGGCAGGTTCCGCCGCGGGCGCTTATGACCATCGACAACGAATTCGTGGTGCGCGGCGAACTGCCGGCGGCCATGGGCCAAGGCCGGGTGCTCCGCCTCAGCGCGCTGCCGGTGTTCCTGAAGACCTATATCGACCGGCTGAACTTCTCCTTCACCGGCTATCTCCGGCACGAGAAGGACTCGTCCACCGAGTTGCATCAGTGGATCCGGCGCAACTATACGATCTTCCGCGATCTCGAATTGAGCGTGATGCTGCAGCGGTCCTAGGTGTGCTCCCTCGCCCCGCTCTTGCGGCTGTCATATTCGCACATCTTGCGAAGGAATTTGATCGCTGATTCCGTGAGTTGAACGATGATTCGCGGGAGTGAGCGATGTCTGGGATGGACTACGGGCTGGGTCGGTTTGGCGATGCGCGGCTGGAAAAAGGGGGGCGCATTTGCATGCGGCGCTGGTTGCGCGGCCAGGCTCGTGCATCCGTCAACTGGCGCAATGCAGCCGCGCGCGTGAGATTCAGTTCACGCGCTTTCTTCGCAACGACGCGGTGACGGCAGAAGAGATAGCCGCGTACGCGGCGGAACGCACAGCGGCGCGGGCGAGGGGACGTGATGTCGTCGTGGTCCAGGATACCAGCGAGCTTTCGCTGGGAGGGCGGCGTGCGAAAGCGAACGGCTACGGGCCGATCGGGAAAGGCGGAGCGCTGCGGGGCCTGTTGCTGCATGCCGCCCTGGCGGTCGATGCCAGCAACGGCGGAGTGATCGGCCTCGTCGATGCGAAGGTGTGGAACCGCACGGGCGGCAAGGCCAAGCATCGACGTTCGCGAACGACGAAACAGAAGGAATCGCAACGTTGGCTCGATAGCACGAGGCGCGCCGCAGAGGTGCTGGCGGAGGCTGCGAGCATCACGGTGGTATCGGACCGGGAAAGCGACATCTACGCGCACTT
>NZ_JBVAPG010000460.1:0-734 GCF_055413685.1 Bradyrhizobium sp. LeoA1Lang
AGAGCAACATGTCTTCACTGAGACAAATCGCGTTCTACGGCAAGGGTGGCATCGGCAAGTCGACCACCTCGCAGAACACGCTGGCGGCGCTGGCCGAAATGGGCCACAAGATCCTGATCGTGGGCTGCGATCCCAAGGCGGACTCGACCCGCCTGATCCTGCACGCGAAAGCACAGGACACGATTTTGAGCCTGGCGGCGAGTGCCGGCAGCGTCGAGGACCTTGAACTCGAGGACGTCATGAAGATCGGGTATCAGGACATCCGCTGCGTCGAGTCGGGTGGTCCGGAGCCGGGCGTCGGCTGCGCTGGCCGCGGAGTCATCACCTCGATCAACTTCCTGGAAGAGAACGGCGCCTATGAGAACATCGACTACGTCTCCTATGATGTGCTCGGCGACGTCGTCTGCGGCGGTTTTGCGATGCCGATCCGCGAGAATAAGGCGCAGGAAATCTACATCGTCATGTCCGGCGAGATGATGGCAATGTATGCCGCCAATAACATTTCCAAGGGCATTTTGAAGTATGCCAACTCTGGTGGCGTGCGGCTCGGCGGCCTGATCTGCAACGAGCGACAGACAGATAAGGAGCTGGAACTGGCGGAGGCGCTCGCCAAGAAGCTCGGCACCCAGCTGATCTATTTCGTGCCGCGCGACAACGTCGTGCAGCACGCGGAGCTGCGCCGCATGACCGTGCTGGAGTATGCGCCGGAGTCCCAGCAAGCCGATCACTATCGC
>NZ_JBVAPG010000461.1:0-733 GCF_055413685.1 Bradyrhizobium sp. LeoA1Lang
TCGTCTTAAGGATCGCGCCAGCCGTGGCCATCACCCATTTCACGCCCCAGCTCATCGGACGCGGCGATGGCCGCAGCGCCGTGCTGGCCGCTGCCTACCGGCATTGCGCGAAGATGGAGTTCGAGGCCGAGGGCCGCACCGTCGACTATTCCAACAAACGCGGGATGATCCACGAGGAAGTCCTGGTTCCGGCCGACGCGCCCGCCTGGCTTCGGACGATGATCGCCGATCGCTCCGTTGCGGGTGCCTCGGAGGCCTTCTGGAACAAGGTCGAGGCCTTCGAGAAGCGGGCGGATGCGCAGTTCGCCAAGGAGTTCATCATCGCGCTGCCCGTCGAGCTGACGAGCGAGCAGAACATCACGCTGATGCGCCAGTTCGTGATCGAGCAGGTGCTGTCGCGCGGGCAGGTCGCGGACTGGGTCTATCATGACGAGCCGGGCAATCCGCATGTCCACCTCATGACGACGCTGCGGCCTCTCACCGAAACCGGATTCGGGCCGAAGCGGGTCGCGGCCATCGGAGACGACGGGCAGCCGCTGCGCCTGAAATCCGGCAAGATCGCCTACCGGCTTTGGGCCGGCGACAAACAGGAGTTCCTCGAGCAGCGCAATGGCTGGCTCGACCTGCAAAACCAGCATCTCGCCCTGAACGGGCACGAGATACGGGTCGATGGGCGGTCCTACGCCGAGCGCGGGATCGACGTCGTGCCGACCACCCATATCGGCGTCGCGGC
>NZ_JBVAPG010000462.1:0-733 GCF_055413685.1 Bradyrhizobium sp. LeoA1Lang
TGACCCAAGGCGGAAATATGCGCTGGTTGGTCTGAAGCTGGGAGGCCGTTACGCGCACCTGGCCGGCGCGTGCAATCGATCATCTGGCGCGGTCCCGAGCGCCCGCGCGGGCGCACGGTCACGAACGCCACGCGCTATGGTCCTCGGCCCTACGGGAACGTCACGCCGAAAGCAGCCGGATCGGGCTTCTCGCCTTTCCGGGGCACCAACAAACGCTCCAGCCCACCCGGCACGTAGGTGGCCAGCAGGGTCGCTTGGTCGCCGACCACTTCGATCGTATGCGGCACACCACGGGGAAGAGCCGCGTAGGAGCCTGCCCCCACCTCAACGCGGGAATCGCCGACCCGCGCGATTAGCTGCCCCTCAACCACGTAGACTAGCTCGTCCTCGCGCGAGTGAGTGTGCATCGGAGGCTCCTGCCCAGCCCGCACCGTCCACAGGACAGCGCCATATTCGCCTCCGGACTGGCTGCTCTCCACTTTAATCTCGATGCTCGAGCCTCCGCTCGTGGTCACCTTCTCGCCACCGTGGGGCGGCGTTAGAACCGGCTTCTGGACTGACATTTGTAGCCTCCTGATTATGCGCCGGATGAGCCCGGTACCGCGTAAGCATGAAATTCCGCGCGGCGACTGGGAAATGACATCACGCGATGAAGTCAATAACCGCGCGTTATGATGGCCGTTCGCCTTCCGCATCGGACTCGCGTGCACTCGAGGCCGACTGCTTTTGGCCC
>NZ_JBVAPG010000463.1:0-730 GCF_055413685.1 Bradyrhizobium sp. LeoA1Lang
CGTTCGCTCGCCGAGGAGCCGATCGTCCGTCTGATCCTCGACGGCACCGTGGTGCGCGTGCGGCTCGACCGCAAGGCAACATCGATGCTGCTGCTTGTCATCATGGGCGTCCGTGCCGATGGCCAAAAGCTGCTGCTCGCCGTCAAGAGCATGGGCAGCGAGAGCGCCGAGGCTTGGCGGACCGTCCTCGACGATTTGATCAAGCGCGGCCTGCAGCGTCCCGAATTCCTCATCGTTGACGGCGCAGGTGGACTGGAGAAGGCCGTTGCCGCCGTGTGGGATGGCGTGCCGGTGCAACGCTGCACTGTCCACAAGCACAGGAATCTGCTGGCGCATGCGCCGGAACGCCTGCACGAGGAGATCACGGCCGACTACAACGACATGATCTACGCCGCGACACCGGAGGAGATCACCGTCCGCCGCAAGGCCTTCCTGCGCAAGTGGCGGCTCAAGCATCGCGCCGTCGCCGACAGCCTCGAGGAGGCGGGCGAGAGTCTGTTTGCGTTCGTTCGCCTGCCACCGAGCCAGTGGAGGAGCGCCCGCACCACCAACGCGATCGAGCGGCTGCACGAAGAGTTCAAGCGGCGGATCAAGACGCAAACTGTGCTGCCGTCTGCCGAGACCGCTGCGATGTTGTTCTGGGCGCTGCTGGCTTCCGGGCAGATCAGCATGCGCAAAGTCGACGGCTGGCAGACCCTCGCCAGCAAGCCCATTGCTCAGCCGGTTGATC
>NZ_JBVAPG010000464.1:0-729 GCF_055413685.1 Bradyrhizobium sp. LeoA1Lang
GTGCCAGAGGCGAAGGTTGAGCGGTTGAAGGGCAAGATCGAGAAGCTCAAGGAGGAGATCGTTCGGCTCAACGCGATCAATGCGGAGATGATGAAGAGCGAGGACAAGCAGATCTCGCTGACCGATCCTGACGCGCGCTCGATGGCGACGAGTGGCAAGGACACCGGGATCGTTGGCTATAACGTGCAGATCGCGGTTGATACGCGGCATCATCTCATCGTGGCTCACGAGGTGACCAACGTGGGGACCGATCGCCACCAACTCGCCAACATGGCCCGACAGGCGCGCGGCGAGATGGCTGTCGAGGCGCTCGAAGTCGTCGCAGACCGCGGCTATTACGATGGAGAGGAGATCAGGGCCTGCGAGGAAGCCGACATCACGGTGACGTTGCCGAAGCCGATGACTTCGGGCGCCAAAGCTGCTGGCCGCTTCGGCAAACAGGACTTCGTCTATGTCGCCGCCGACGATGTTTATCGCTGTCCCGCCGGCGAGCGGCTAACTTATCACTATACGAACGTAGAGGACGGAAAGACCCTGCGCCGCTATTGGACAAGCACCTGCAAGACCTGCGCGCTAAAAGCCCAGTGCACGACAGCCCCCGAGCGCCGCATCTCACGCTGGGAGCACGAGGCCGTTCTGGAGAAAGTTCAGGCGAGGCTCGACCACAACCCCAATGCAATGGCTGTCCGCCGCCAGACAGCGGAGCATCCGTTCGGCACGATGAAGTGT
>NZ_JBVAPG010000465.1:0-686 GCF_055413685.1 Bradyrhizobium sp. LeoA1Lang
CCAGCCGGTGTGATATCTCTCGTCATGGCGTTGCTCTCCTTTGTGGAATCAGCACCCCGAGCCTACCGGCTCAAGGTGGGCAACGCCGACCTCTTCAGTAATTCAACAGAACCCGGGACATCCCCCGCCTTGTTCTGCATCTGACTTTACTTCGTTCTCAAAGAACGAATCGAAGCCGCGAAAATCGGTCCCAACAGAGTCCTAACGATTGGTTTCTGTCGCGCGTCGCGACGGCGCAAACAGCCGCCAAATGCATCATTGGCGGTATCAGAAACGGATGGAACGGGACGTTGCGGCCCTGTCGCGCGCGATCGATTTGGCACACGACAGGAGCAAGACCGAATTGGCCCGCGCTAGCTCACGGCCCGGAACTGGACCTCACCTTTGTTCAAGAAGCAGGTCTTGTTGAACAGCCGCAAGTCCAGCGGATTGGGCAGCCGGACATCGCCAATGTCAGGACACGTCTTCCTCGCCGGATCGTATGATCGATCGATCTGCGAGACGAAGACGATGATGAGCCCCCGGTCTCGCGCGAACGATTTCAGCACGCGAACCTGCTCTGGGTGCCGTCCGAAAAGCGGTTGGAATTGAAAGTGGCGTAGTCTCCGGGGTGATCAACCTCGAATCACCCGGCGTTGACGCGCCGGGCTGGAGACCACGCCATGACAAGCGTTACCACGAAGGCT
>NZ_JBVAPG010000466.1:0-681 GCF_055413685.1 Bradyrhizobium sp. LeoA1Lang
GGCGACGCCGGTCTGGGCGGCGCTGCCGGCGACGGACCCGGATGTGCGCGCCCTCGGGCTGAGCTCGCGCCATCTCGCTTATGTGATCTACACCTCGGGATCATCCGGCATGCCCAAGGGCGTCATGATCGAGCATGCGAGCACCGTGAATCTGCTGCATTGGAGCAGCGGAGTCTTCGCGGGCTCAGAGATCAGCCGCATGCTGTTTTCCACCTCGATCAATTTTGATCTGTCGGTCTACGAGTGCTTCGTTCCGCTTTCGCAAGGACGCACACTTTATCTTGTCGAGAATCCGCAGGCGCAGGCGCAGGCGTCGTTGGATGTCTCTATTATCAACACAGTACCCTCGGCGATCGCCGCTCTGATCGATAAGAAAGCCGTACCGGCTTCGACGAGCGTCATCAATTTGGCGGGCGAGCGGCTGAAGGCAGCTCTGATCGAGAAGATTTTCGAGAGCACTCGCGTAGAAAAGATTTGTAATCTGTACGCGCCTTCCGAAACAACGACCTACTCAACCTGGATCTGCATGCGAAGGGCAGACGCTGTCGTTGAGACGATCGGCCGCCCGATCGCGAACACGCGAATCTACCTGCTTGACGGTCATGGTGCGCCCGTTCCGTTTGGTGCGGTGGGGGAGCTTTACATTGGCGGGGCGGGGGTTGCGCGGGGCTATCTGAAGCG
>NZ_JBVAPG010000467.1:0-678 GCF_055413685.1 Bradyrhizobium sp. LeoA1Lang
CGCCGGGGTTCTGCGAGGTCGACATGGTGGCGCATGGCGGCACATCTGTAGCTGGCTCGTTCATTCAGACGTTGACGATGGTCGACGTCGCGACTGGTTGGACCGAGTGCATGCCGTTGGTGACGCGTGAGGGCGGCCTCGTCGTGCGGACGATGGAGCGCGCGCAGAGCCTCTTTCCCTGGGTCATTCGCGGCGCCGATTTTGACAATGACAGCGCATTCATGAACGACGTCGTCGTGCCCTGGTGTCGCGCGCAAAAGATCGAGGTGACACGCTCGCGCGCCTACAAGAAGAATGATCAGGCCTTCGTCGAGCAGAAGAACGGCGCGGTCGTCCGGCGACTCGTGGGGTACGGTCGCTTCGATGGTGTCGAGACGACGCGCGTGCTTGAACGTTTGTATGCTGCATCTCGGCTGCACACCAACTTCTTCCAGCCGTCCTTCAAGCTGAAGGACAAGCGACGCGAGGGCGCGAAGGTGATCAAGCGCTACCATGTTCCAGCCACGCCCTATGAACGAGCACTGGGGCATCCGAGGTTGAGCAAGGTAGTCAAACGGCGTCTTCGAGAGCTTCATCGCACGCTCGATCCCGTGGCCCTGCTGGCCGAGATGAGAGACGCCCAGGCGGAGCTCGGCACGCGTGTCGACGCCCGATTGGGCAGGCTCGCGGCAGCAAGCC
>NZ_JBVAPG010000468.1:0-671 GCF_055413685.1 Bradyrhizobium sp. LeoA1Lang
ACGGCTTCATTCGCCGCCAGCCCGGCGTCGCACGAAGCATCGAGATCCTCTTGCCACCCGAAAACTTGCCCATCCTCGAATGGCTCGGTATCAAAACGTCAAAATCACTGCGATGAACAACTAGCTGGATTTCCGCACGCCATCATCGGCGCGCCGATTCGAAACATTCAATCTCCAGCCGCTGCACGCCGGAGAACTTATGTGCTTTGCTCTCCTCTCGTCAAAGCTTAATCCAACGCAGCAGGGCGAACGCCTTTTCGCTGCGAGCCTGCATTGCCGGTCGAAAGCAGCGCCCTATCTCCTCAACGACGGCGGACGGTCGGGCAGGAAGATCGTCCGTTTGGACGAGACGAAGGCTTTGGGGAAGCCGCCATGCACATGGCATAGGATGGGTCGGGAGAAAGATGGGCTCGAGCTGATCTCCCTACTGACGGCGCATCAATCAATGAGCGAGCAAGGACATCAGGCCATGGGACGTATGAACGAGAAGGTCATTCTGGTGACCGGCGGAGCTCGCGGGCTGGGTGCAGCTCATGCGCGCCTGCTAGTCATCTGGAACGCAAGTTCGTCACATTAGTTGATAGCTCGAATCTCTACAGAGGAGAGTGCGAGTGGCGAATGCAGGTGAGCGAGGCCGGGGCCGATCGCGCCGTTAGTGCTGAGTGCGCAGG
>NZ_JBVAPG010000469.1:0-670 GCF_055413685.1 Bradyrhizobium sp. LeoA1Lang
GATTTTTGACTCATGGATCGATTCGTCCCGGCCTCCGACAAGGAGGCAAAGCATGAATGTACGTTATCGGGTCGAATTGAGCCAAGCCGAGCGCGACGAACTGACGGCGATGCTCGGCGGCGGCAAGCACGCCGCCCGCAAGCTCAAGCGGGCGCAGATTTTGCTGGCGGCCGATAGGGGCCGCAGCGACGAGGAGATTGCTCGGACCGTGAGTGTCAGCCGTTCCACCGTCAGCCGGACCAAGCGCCGCTTCGTAGAAGGCAATCTGGAGCGGGCCTTGAGCGAGGAGCCGCGTCCGGGCGCAGAGCGCAAGCTGACCGGAAAGGAGGAGGCCCTGCTGGTGGCGACGGCATGCGCCAAGCCGCCCGCTGGCCGCAAACGCTGGACGCTGACGCTGCTGGCCGACACGATGGTCAAGCTCACCGATCACGACAGCCTGTCGGGCGAGACCGTGCGTCGCCGGCTGGCCGAGAACGACCTCAAGCCATGGCGCAGGGACATGTGGTGCATTCCCCATGTCGACGGCGAATACGTCGCCCGCATGGAGGACGTGCTCGATCTCTACGCCGAGACGCCGGATCCCGCCCGCCCCCTGGTCTGCTTCGACGAGACCCCCGTCCAGCTGATCGGCGAGGTGCGCCAGCCGGTCCTGGCCCAACCGGGACAGCGC
>NZ_JBVAPG010000046.1:0-55654 GCF_055413685.1 Bradyrhizobium sp. LeoA1Lang
GACATCTTCGCCTTCATCGAAGGCTTCTACAATCGAACGAGGCTCCATTCCGCCATCGGATATGTCGCGCCGATCGAGATGGAGCTAAAAGCTGCTTAAACCCGTCCACTTTTTCGGGGGAAGATCATGAGGGCTCTCTCCACTCGGGGAGTCCCAATGCAGAGGCACCCCACCCCCAGCCCTCCTCCGCAAGCGGGAGAGGGAGCGCAGCTCCGCCGGGGCTACCTTCAACCCGATCGGCGATTGCACTTGAGGGCCGCGGCGGCCGGCTGGCCGGCGGTCCGTTCGAAAGGATACCACCATGGAGATCACGACATTCAAGGACATGTACCTTGCCGAATTGCAGGAACTTGTCAGCGTCGAGCAGCAGCTTGGCGAGGCGTTGCTGCTTATGGCCAAAGCAGCCTCGCATCCTTCGCTAAGGGCTGCGTTGGAGCGGCATCAGCGGGAAACCATCATGCAGGAGGAGCGGCTGCGGTCGATCCTGCAGAAGCACGACGCCGCCGCAGAGCAACATACGGATCAGGCCATGCAGGCGCTGATCCATGAGACCGAGAAGATGTGCGTAATCCTGAAGGACGGCTACCTTCGCGACGCCGGCCTGATCGCCTCCGCACAGAAGCTCGAGCATTACGAGATCGCAGCCTATGGAAGCGTGGCCGCGCTTGCGGGCCAGCTCAACCTTCGTGAGGACCAGCGGCTGCTGCACGGCGCGCTCGATGAAGAAAAGCGGGCGGACGAATTGCTGACGACGCTTGCCAAGGGTGAAATCAACCAGGACGCGCTGGCGGCCTGATCGGCCGCGTGTCGTACGATGTTGCGCGATTCGCTGCCTCGGTAGCAGGCAAATTCGAAATACCCAGATGTCCCGTCGACACTAGGCTGGGTATGCTATTGTTCGGATTTGCAATGGGCGGTGCCGATGGGCTCGGTGCCGCTTGCCCAAGGAGGAAGCTCCGATGCGCAACGACAAGGAAGATGCGCTCAGCCATTCGCTGCGAAACCTGCATCCCGCTCGCTCCGCCCCCACTGAACGTCCGTCGCGCCGTACTGTGCTCCGGAACATTGGAATTGCCGGTCTGTCGCTTGCCGTATCGCCGGCCTTCGCCGAAGAAATGGTCAAATTGCCGTTTGCGAGCGGGCCGCGGGAACGGCCGATCACGCATGCTTTTCCGCAAAAAGGCGACATGATTCTGCAGCGGGTGCGGCCGGCGCTGCTCGAAACGCCGATGGAAGTGTTCGACCGCGGCGTCTTCACGCCGAACGATCAGTTCTACGTGCGCTGGCACTGGGCCGAGATCCCGAATTCGGTCGACGTGAACGCCTTCAGGCTTGCGGTGCGCGGGCATGTCGATCGGACGCTGTCGCTGTCGATATCGGACATCCTGCGCGACCTGCCGCGGGTGGAGCTTGCCGCGGTCAATCAATGCTCCGGCAATTCGCGCGGCTTCTTCGCACCGCGCGTGCCCGGCGCGCAATGGGCGAATGGCGCGATGGGCAACGCCAAATGGGCCGGCGTACGGCTGAAGGACGTGCTGGATCGCGCCGGCGTCAAGGCCGGCGCCGTTCAGGTCCGCTTCAAGGGATTGGACGAGCCTGTCGTCCTGGACGCTCCGACCTTCCGGAAGTCGCTTGCGATCGATCACGCCCGCGACGGCGAAGTGATGATCGCCTACGCCATGAATGGCGAGCAACTGCCGCTGCTCAACGGTTTCCCGCTGCGGCTGATCGTGCCGGGATGGTACTCGACCTACTGGATCAAGATGCTGAGCGACATCGAAGTGCTCGACAAGCCTGACGATAATTACTGGATGGCTGTAGCATATACGATTCCCGATACGCCGCATGCCAGCATCGTGCCGGGACAGAGCGGCGTGAAGATGGTGCCGATCAACCGCATGGTGCCGCGCTCATTCTTCACCAATATCACTGATGGCGCATCGTTCACCGCAGGCACGCGCGTGCCCGCTCGCGGCATCGCCTTTGGCGGTGACACCGGCGTCGCCAAGGTCGAGTTTTCCAGCGACGGTGGCAAGTCATGGCAGCCGGCTAAGCTTGGCGATGATTTCGGCAAGTACGGCTTTCGCCAGTGGCAGACGGACTTTGCGCTTGCCGACAAAGGCGATCACGCGCTGATGGTCCGCTGCACCAATTCCGCAGGCGAGGTCCAGCCGGACACGCCGAACTGGAATGGCAGTGGCTTCATGCGCAACGTCATCGAAACCGTGCAGGTCAAGGCATTCTAGGAGCTGATCATGCTGAAATATCTGGCTGCGATCGGCTGCTTCGGAAGCGCGCTGCTCTCCTCGACGCCGGCCTGGGTTCAGGATCTGCCGACGATCAAATCGACGACGGCGGAGCTGCCGGCAGGCGATGCCTTATTCCCCGGCGGCTCCAGTGCCGATGCGATCAACAACAATTGCCTCGCCTGCCACTCGCCCGACATGGTGCTGAACCAGCCGCCGCTGCCCAAGGCGACCTGGGAAGCCGAGGTGCACAAGATGATCAACGCCTACAAGGCGCCGATCGACGAGGCGGACGTGCCGGCGATCGTGAGCTATCTGGTGAGGACCAAGGGCAAGGATTGAGGGGCACGTGGGGAGCCGCGTACCCGGCCTATTCTCGATTGCGCGTCGGCCCGCTATTTTGCCGGCTCCAACACTTGCGCGATCGCATCGTCGACGCGCTCCAGCCAGATGAACTCCAGCTTGTCGCGCGCGCCTTGCGGAATGTCGTCGAAGTCGCGCCGGTTGCGCGCCGGCAGCATCACCCGGGTCAGGCCGGCGGCCGCGGCCGCGACGACTTTCTCCTTGATGCCGCCGACCGGCAGCACCAGGCCGCGCAGCGATATCTCGCCGGTCATCGCGGTGTCGTGCCTGACCGTGCGATTGGTGAGCAGCGAGGACAGCGCGGTGAACATCGCGACGCCGGCGCTCGGACCATCTTTCGGCGTGGCGCCCGCGGGCACGTGGACATGGATATCGCTCTTCTCGAACAGCGACGGATCGATCCCGAGCTGCGCGGCGCGGCTTTTCACCAGTGTCAACGCCGCTTGCACGCTTTCGCGCATGACCTCGCCGAGCTGGCCGGTGAGGATCAGGCCGCCCCTGCCGGGCACGCGTGTTGCTTCGATGAAGAGAATGTCGCCGCCGACCGGTGTCCAGGCAAGCCCGGTCGCAACGCCGGGCACGCTGGTGCGCAGCGCGATCTCGCCTTCGAAGCGCGGCTGGCCGAGCACGGTCGTGAGATCCCGAGCGCCGAGCGTCACCTTGGCTGAGCTGCCCTCCGCGATCTGCACCGCGGCATGGCGCAGCGCCTTGCCGATTTCGCGTTCGAGCGAACGGACGCCGGCTTCCCGCGTGTAGCCCTTGATGATCGAGCGCAGCGCTTCGTCCTCGATTGTCGCCTGCTCTGGTTTGAGACCGTTGGCCTCGAGCTGGCGGCGCACCAGGTAGCGCCGCGCGATCTCGAGCTTTTCATCCTCGGTGTAACCGGGCAGGCTGATGATCTCCATCCGGTCCAGCAGCGGTCCCGGAACCGTATCGAGCATGTTCGCGGTCGCGATGAAGGCGACGCGTGAAAGATCGAAGGGCACGCCGAGATAGTTGTCGCGGAAGGTCGAATTCTGTTCGGGATCGAGCACCTCGAGCATCGCCGCCGACGGGTCGCCCTGGATGCCGCGTCCCATCTTGTCGATCTCGTCGAGCATCATGACGCAGGCGCGGGAGCCGGCCTTCTTGATGCCCTGGATGATATTGCCGGGCAGGGCGCCGATATAGGTGCGGCGGTGCCCGCGGATCTCGGCTTCGTCGTGGACGCCGCCGAGGCTGACGCGCACGAACGGCCGGTCCATGGCGCGCGCGATCGACTGGCCGAGCGAGGTCTTGCCGACGCCGGGCGGTCCGACGAAGCACAGGATCGGCGCCTTGCCATGCGGCGCCAGTTTGCGGACCGCGAGATATTCGATGATCCGCGCCTTGATCTTTTCCAGCCCGAAATGATCCTCATCGAGGATGCGCCGGGCCTCGCGGATATCGATCGGCTTTTCGTCCGGCAGCGCCCAGGGCAAATCGATCAGCCAGTCGAGATAGCTGCGAACCATGCCGCCTTCGGCGGCGGCTTCAGGCATCCGCTCGTAGCGCCGCAGCTCCTTGCGCGCCTGGCCTTCGGCTTCGGCCGGCATCTTCGCCTTGTCGATGGCCGCGCTCAATTCCGCGACTTCCTGCGCCTTGCCTTCGCCTTCGCCGAGCTGGCGCTGGATGGTGGCCATCTGCTCGCGGAGCAGCACTTCGCGCTGGCGCTCGTCGAGGGCAGCCTTGGTCTTCTGGCCGATCTCGTTGCTCAGCCGCAGCACTTCGAGCCGCTCGGCGAGATAGCGCGAAACCTTGTCCATCCTGGCGGCGAGGTCGATGGTCTCGAGGATCTCCTGCTTCTCCTGCGGCTTGATGTCCATATAAGACGCCGTGAGATCGGCGAGTGCGCCGGGAGATGTCGTTGCCTGGAAAGCGCCGACCAGCTCGGGCGGCGCCTGCGGCAGGAGCTGGACCGCCTCGACGGCCTGTCTCTGCAGATTCATAAAGCGCGCCTCGATCTCGGGCGACGTCGTCGTCGGCTCCGGAATGTGAAGCACACGCGCCGCGGGGAATGGCGTGCCAGGCAGGAAATCAAGGATGCGGGCGCGCTGCACGCCCTGGCAGACGATGTGATGGGTTCCGTCGGGCGCGGTGATGTACCTGACGATATTGGCGATCGTGCAGACGCGGTGCAGGTCGTCCGGCGTGGGATCGTCGATGTCGGCGTTTCGCTGCAGCAGGATTCCAATCGGCCGCTGTTCGCGCAGTGCCTGTTGCGCGGCGGCGATCGACTTCGCGCGGGCGATGGCGACCGGAGCGATCACGGCCGGAAACAATACAATGTTGCGGACCGCGACGATGATCAGTGCATCCGAGGGGATCGTGACCGATTCCACTTTCGCACCGGCGGTGGCCGAACCGGGATTTTGACTATCAGGCGACATCATGAATTCTCACACGGATTTCGACAGGCGCAACACGACGCATCCATTCGAGGCGGTCCGGCTCACGGCGTAGCGTCCGGCCGGCAACGCAATGCGGCGCTCGAACCCGCCCTGCGGCAGCTCGAGCCGGTGGATCAGCGCATCGCGGAGCTCCGCGGGCAATATCCGGTGCCCTTTGATGATCAGCACGCCGTTCTCGATGATCGCCACCACCTGATCGGGATCGACGCCGGGCAGCGCCACGAAGATCAACAGCTCCCGATCGGTCTCCAGCACGTCGATCGGAGGCTCCCAATTGGGCTCGCGCGGACCGGCCGGCTGCAGGCTGAACAATCTTCGATGCAGCCGTTCGGCGCGCGCGAGCGATTCGATCGCTTCAGACAACATCCAGTTGACCGGATCTTTTGTCGGCATTTGTCGTTCCGCCTCCAGTAGAATTTGCAAGGCCGTTGCGTGCCTCAAACCTACTCCGAAAGCGCACGGCTTGCACAGGCACAATGGCAGCCGATCGCCCTTGACAGACGATCTGCTGGAACCGTTGGGCTGCGTCACCAAACCCCGAGCTGTGCCCCTGGGCAACAGGTTCAGATCATCGGTTCTGATCCAATAATCGAACGGCGGGGATGATGGCTGAAATCACCCTGACATCATCGCCAGAATTTCGTCGGCGACAATATCCGGCAGCTCCTCGTGGACGGCGAGCTTGCCCTTTGGCAGTTTCTTGACCTGGACGTTCGGGAGCCCGGTGAGGGCCTCGATCTCCGCGCGCGATTTCGGCGGCGTCTCGGCGCCGTAGATGACAAGGATCGGAATATCTGCGCGACGGGCGAGATCGAGAAACGCCGCGCGATTGTCGACGCGGTCGAGGGCGCCGGTCACGAAACGCACCGAACCGTGGCGGGCGCCTTCCGCTCGCGTGACGGCAAGCTTCGCGGCGAGGCGATCGCCGGTGAGCCAATCGGGATTGCTGTACACATGCCCGCGCGCCATCTTCGAGATCACGAAGCGACTGACATTCAGCCGGTAGAGCGGCGGCCCGATCAGAGGCTGATCGATCGCCGCGCGAATGCGGGCGAACCAGGGTCGCTCGCCACTCATCATGGTCGGCAATGGCCCGCGCCAGGTCGGCGCGATCAATACAAGACGTTCGATCGTGCCGCGATGGTTGGCCGCCTGGTGCAGCGCGTAGGTCGCCGCATGCCCGGCTGCGACGATCGTGTGAGGTGGCGAGACGATCTCGGTCAGGAACCAGTCGAGAAATGCCGAGAGCATATCCGGCAACCAGTTTGCGGATGGTCGTTCCAGGTCGCCAAACCCGGGCCAATCGACGGTTGTGACATGGAAACGGGAAGCAAGCCGATCGAGGAGAGGGCGCATTTCCTGCCGTGTCGAGATCGAACTCAGGGCCGGCAGAAGGACAACGGAAGCGCCCGGGCCGGCCTCATCGAGACCGAGCGTGACTTCACCGCTTCCGTACTGCCACTGGATCGTTCGCGTCATGCCACTTCCTTGCCGTCCACGCTGTCCGGCCCGTATCGATCCGTTACCACGACAGCAAGCAACGTTCTATCGCCGGCTTGAGTGTCGCCACTACCACAAGTTTGGTTCGATTTGATACTATTTCGGCTGTGGCCGCGACGCCGATGAAACTTGAACAGTAGCCACGCTTTTAGGTGGTGATTCCACGATCCCAGGGCTGGTGAGGGCCGGCGGATGCAATACCGCCATCTCTATTATTTCGTGAAGATTGTCGAGGCCGGCAGCTTCTCGCAGGCGGCGCGGACCATTCACGTTGCGCAGCCCGCGCTCAGCCAGCAGATCGTGGAGCTGGAAGCTTCCCTTGGCGTACCGCTGCTCCAGAGAAGCGCACGCGGGGTCAGGCCGACGGTGGTCGGCGAGAAGCTTTACGAGGAAGCTTCATCCATTCTGCGCAAGCTCGAAAACCTCCCCGGTCTCGTCCGTTCGAGTGTCGGCGATGTCGAAGGGCTGGTGGGCCTGGGCATGCCGGCGTCGCTTTCCACCACGCTGGTCGGACCGTTCATCGCGCAGTGCCGGGCGAAATACCCCAAGATCACGCTGAAGTTCATCGACGGCGACAGTGAATTCCTGCGCGAGGAGGTCGGGAAGAGCCGGCTGGATCTCGCGCTGGCGTTCGAGGACGAGTTCTTCCCGGTGGTTCTGCGGCAGCCTTTGTTTCGGCAGAACCATTATCTGATCAGCAGCCGGCACTCGGCTCACGCGACGGCCGGCCCCACGATCTCGCTCAAGGATGTCGCGAAAATCCCGCTGGTGCTGCCCGGTCCCTTGAACGCGCGGCGGATCGTGATTGATCGAACCCTTGCCGAGGCGGGCCTGTCTCTCAATCTGGCGGCGGAGGCCGTCACGGTCGCAAGCGAACTTTCTGCGGTCCGTTCAGGCGCGGCGAGCACGATCCTCAATCTCGGCGACATGTCCGGCTTTTCGCTGAATGATTTTGCGGAGCCGGCGTTGATCAAGCCGACCTTCTATCTGACCTGCTGCGTCATATGGTCGAACGAGTTTCCGCTCACGCTCGCCGCCGAGAGCGCCAAGAGCCTGCTGATCGATTTCCTGAAAGCGCATATTCACGCGAGCGGTGTGGCTGGCGTGAGGTCTCTTCACCTCTCCCGCTTGCGGGAGAGGTCGCTGCGCCGTTGGCGCAGCGGGTGAGGGCTCTCTCCCTACGGACAGTCCCATCGTGGAGACACCCTCACCCCAGCCCTCTCCCGCAAGCGGGAGAGGGAGCGCAGTATCCATGGCGGCTCACGCGGCGAGACTCGCCAACGCTTTCCAGTCGAAGTTGACGCCGTGGCCGGCGCGGGTCGGCGCCAGCGCCATGCCATCTTCGAGCACGAGCGGATGCTCGATATAGCGATCGAGGCCAAAGCCGTGCGCCTCGAGATAGGAACGGTTCGGGCAGGCCGCGAGCAGGTGCACCGTGATGTCGTGCGCGCCGTGACTGGTGACGGGAAGATTGAAGGCTTCGGCAAGCCGCGCAATCTTCATGAAGGAGGTCACGCCGCCGCAATTGGTCACGTCAGGTTCGGGATAGGAGACGGCGCCATTGGCGATATAGTTCTTGAACTCCCAGAGCGTGCGCAAGTTTTCTCCCGCCGCGATCGGCACGCCGCCGGCGGCGAGGATCCGGGCGTGGCCGGCGACGTCGTCGGGAATGATCGGCTCTTCGAGCCAGGTGAGATCAAAGGGCTGCAGCGCCCGCGCGGCGCGGATGGCTTCCTCCACCGTCCATTTCATGTTGGCGTCGGCCATCAACGGAAAGCCGTCGCCGAGATGCTTGCGCATCGCCTGCACGCGCGCGACGTCGGAGCCGAGATCGGGACGGCCTACCTTCATCTTGATGGCGCGAAAGCCCTTGCCCAGATTATCGTCGGTCTGCTTCAGCAGGGCCTCGACTGACAGATCGAGGTCGATGCCGCCGGCATAGCAGGGGACGCGCTGATCG
This sequence comes from Bradyrhizobium sp. LeoA1Lang, assembly GCF_055413685.1. Classification (NCBI taxonomy): domain Bacteria; kingdom Pseudomonadati; phylum Pseudomonadota; class Alphaproteobacteria; order Hyphomicrobiales; family Nitrobacteraceae; genus Bradyrhizobium; species Bradyrhizobium sp. LeoA1Lang. Next base: position 8,499 of record NZ_JBVAPG010000046.1, read on the forward strand.
AACCCGCCGAGCAGCCGCCAGAGCGGCAGCGCGGCGCGCCGCGCCTTCAAGTCCCAAAGGGCGATGTCCAGCGCCGAGAGCGCAAGCACGGTGGGGCCACCGCGCCCGCCATAATGCAGGCGCCACCAGACGTGGTGCCACAGCGCTTCGGTATCGTCGGCCTCGCGGCCCTCGATCAATTCGGGAACCTCACGGCGGAGGATGTCGGCGATGGCGCCGCCATTGCGGCCGACCGTGTAAGTGTAGCCTATGCCCTCCGCGCCGTCGGAATCGCGTACACGAACCGTGATAAGCTCGAACGCGTTGATTTCGCCATGCGTGCTGTCGGACAGCGTGACCGACAGCGGAATCCGGTAGAGTCCGGTCTCGATAGTCTTGATCCGTGCCATTGCGTTTCCACCTGTTTTTTCGGGCAGGTTAGGACGGGGGCGGCGCATGGACAATCCCCTCCGGCCGCGAGCGCGTTGCCGCTGCCGGCCGTGCGATTTTGAAAGAGTCTTGGCAGGTTCGGGAAGACCCTCCGATGCTCCGGAGGGATAGTGGTGGCTACAGGACAGAATTATCCATCGTCATCGTGAGGTCTGAATGCCCGAGCCGCGTCCATCTCCCGCACGTTCCGTGCTGGGATCACTCGTGCTGATCGGCGTCGTCATCGCCGGCAGCGCGGCCGCCTTCGCCTACACTGCGGGATGGCTTTCGCCGGAGCGCCTGACGCCCTGGAAGATGTTGGAGGCGCTGGCGCCCCCCAGCGGCCCGGCGCTTGGTTACCGCCGCAATCACGCCAAGGGCATCTGCTTCACCGGCGTTTTCGAATCCAACGGCAATGGCGCGGCGATCTCACGCGCCTCGGTCCTTGCCGCCGGCCAGTATGCGGCGCTGGGACGTTTCAATCTGGGCACGCCCAATCCGGATGCCGCGGATGCATCGGTCCGCGTGCGCGGCCTGGGATTGCGGATCATGCCGCCGAATGGCCAGGAATGGCGCATGGCGATGATCAATGCGCCGGTCTTTGCCGCTTCAACGCCCGAAGGCTTTCACGAACTCCTGGTCGCAGCGGGCAGCAAGGACCCCAACGCCATGAAGGTGTTTGCCGAAGCGCATCCGGAGTTTGCGCCATTCGGCGCCTGGGCCAAGAATGCGCCCTGGACCGGCAGCTATGCGGAGGATCGCTTCAACGGCCTCAACAGTTTCATCTTCACCGACAACTCCGGCGCCGATCACGCGGTGCGATGGTCGTTGCTGTCGCAGGCGCAAGTGGTTCCGGTGACGCAAGATGATCTCAAGAAGCTTGATGCTGACTTCCTTGAACAGGAGATTACGCAGCGGGTTCGCACTGGCCCGCAACGTTGGACCATGACGGTGACCGTCGCCAATCCCGGTGATCCCACCGCAGATCCGACCAAGGCATGGCCGGAGGATCGTCGCACCATTGAGGTCGGCACCCTGGTCGTGCAGCGGATCGAGGCCGAGGCGGATGGTCCTTGCCGCGACATCAACTTCGATCCGACCGTGCTGCCGCCGGGCATGCGCACCTCGGACGATCCGTTCCCGGCGGCCCGCTCATCGGTCTACGCCAAGTCGTACGATCTCCGCACGGCGGAGGCCAAGGATTATCCACGAACCGTAACGGGCCCGAAGCCATGAACGCTATCCGCCACCACTTCTCTCCCCTTCAGCGCGTGCTGCACTGGGTCATGGCAGTCTGCATCCTGACGATGCTCTTCATTGGCGTCGGCATGGTATCCACGATCATGCCGAAATACGTGCCGCTGGTCTCGATCCACAAGACGCTCGGCAGCATCATCCTGGTGCTGGCGCTGATCCGCCTGGTCACGCGTTTCTATTACGGCGCGCCGCCGCTGCCGGCCGACCTGCCCGAGCCGATGAAGCTCGCTGCCGAATTGTCGCATTATGCGCTCTATGCTCTCATGATCGGCATGCCGCTGCTCGGCTGGGCCATGCTGTCGGCATCGGCCTATCCTGTTGAGCTCTACGGCGGCATCTACCTTCCCGCGATCCTGCCGCAGAGCGACAGCCTGCGCACGCTGTTGTGGAATGCGCATTTCTATCTGGCCTTCGCATTCTTTGCGCTGATCCTGATGCATGTTGCCGCCGCGCTGTTCCACGCGCTGGTCCGGCATGACGGCGTGTTCGCGGCGATGGCGCCGGTGCCGATCCGCGACGATGGCACGCGGGTCGAGTACACAGCGGCTGAGTGAGATCACAAGACGCACTTGCGCCGGTACGGGCAAGTGCGTCTTGACGTTTGCCAGCGAGCGGATCGCGCCGACAACATTTATTCGGCAGCGTGCAAAGTCGAAATTGCCCTTTAGTTACAGAAATACGCAGACAGGCTCTGCCTCTATGGTTCGCACGACGCAACCTGGAGTCTTCGGACATGAAACACCTCAAAGCCTGCCTCGCCTTTGCGGCCGCTCTTTCGCTCGTTTCGGCAGTTATCCCGGCGCGTGCCGAGCCGCTCAAGAACATCGTGCTGGTGCATGGCGCCTGGGTGGACGCATCGGGCTGGAAGCCCGTGTATGAAATCCTCACCAAAGAAGGATTCCATGTCACCATGGTGCAGGAGCCGGAAACCTCGTTCGCCGATGACGTGACGGCGGCGAAGCGAATCCTCGACTTGCAGGACGGCCCGACGCTGCTCGTCGGCCATAGCTATGGCGGTTCGATCATCACGGAGGCCGGCGTTCATCCGAAGGTGATCGGTCTCGTCTACGTCGCCGCGCATGCGCCCGACGTCGGCGAGGATGAAGGCGCGCTTGGCAAGAAGATGCCGAGCGTGCTGGCCAAGACGGAAGGCGCGATCAAGAAGACGCCGGATCAATACACCTATCTCAACCCGCCGGATTTTCCCAAGCTCTTCGCACCCGACCTGTCGCGCGAGCGGGCGGAATTTTTCGCGCGCTCCCAGGTATTGGCCGCGGCTCAGGTCTTCACCACGCCGCTGACCGCAGCTGCCTGGAAGACCAAGCCAAGCTGGGGCATCGTCGCCGAGAGCGACCAGATCATCAATCCCGATCTCGAGCGCTGGTACTACGCCCGCGCAAAGAGCCACACCACCGAGATCAAGGGCGCCAGCCACTCCGTCTACGAATCCCATCCGAAGGAAGTGGCGGCCGTGATCACAGAAGCTGCTCGCAACGCTGAAAAGTTGGCCGCGCGGTGACAAGAAGGTTGCGAATGACGCATGGGGCTCCGGCGGGACAGGGTTCTCACACATGCCCGCCGGAGCGCCTCAGTGATCCAATCGGGTCCGACGCATATCGTTAGGGAATGCCGGATCCAGGAGCATGGCGAATGAGGAATTGGCAGCAAGGCCGGCAAGCACGCGATGCCCGCATCGAGGCCGGCGCGAAACTGGCGAAGGGTAAGATCGTCGAAGCACGCGACGCCACCCGCCTGATGGAAGCGGTGATACGGCCGGGCGACCGGGTGTGCCTCGAGGGCGATAACCAGAAGCAGGCGGACTTGCTTTGTCGCGCGCTGCTTGCCGTCGACCTCGCCAAGGTGAACGGCCTGCATATGGTGCAGTCCGGCATCGTGCTGCCGGAACATCTCGACCTGTTCGACCGCGGCGTCGCAAAGAGGCTCGATTATGCCTATTCCGGGCCGCAGTCGGCGCGCATCGCGCGCATGCTGTTCGGCGGCAAGATCGAGCTCGGCGCCGTCCATACCTATCTCGAATTGTTCGCCCGCTATTTCATCGACCTCACGCCGCAGGTTGCGCTGATCGCCGCCGTCAGCGCCGACCGCGACGGAAACCTCTATACCGGGCCGAACACCGAGGACACGCCGACGGTGGTCGAGGCCACAGCCTTCAAGAACGGCGTCGTCATCGCCCAGGTCAACGAGATCGTCGACAAGGTGCCGCGCGTCGATATCCCGGCCGACCGCGTGCAGTTCGTGGTCGAGGCCGACAAGCCGTTCTTCGTCGAGCCGTTGTTCACGCGCGATCCCGGCGCCATCACCGAAGGACAGATCCTGACCGCGATGCTGGCGATCAAGGCGATCTACGCGCCCTATGGCGTGCAGCGGCTGAATCACGGCATCGGCTTCTCCACCGCCGCGATCGAGCTGTTGTTGCCGACCTATGGCGAGCGGCTGGGATTGAAAGGCAAGGTCGCAAGCCATTTCGCCCTCAATCCCCATCCCGCGCTGATCCCCGCGATCGAATCGGGCTGGGTCGAGCAGATCCATTGCTTCGGCTCGGAGGTCGGCATGGACGACTATATCCGCGCCCGATCCGACGTCTTCTTCACCGGGCCAGACGGCTCGCTGCGCTCCAACCGCGCCTTCTGCCAGACCGCCGGCCTCTATGCCTGCGACATGTTCATCGGCTCGACCTTGCAGATCGATCTGCGGGGCAATTCCTCCACCGTCACCACATCGCGCATTGCGGGCTTCGGCGGCGCGCCGAACATGGGCGCCGATGCCCGCGGGCGGCGCCATCCGAGCACACCCTGGCTGCAGGCCGGCCGCGAGGCCGATCCCGACGGCTCGGCGCTGCTCCGCCGTGGCCGCAAGCTGGTGGTGCAGATCGGCGAGACCTTTGGCGAGAAGAACGCGCCGCTGTTCGTCGAGAAGCTCGACGCGCTCGCGCTCGCCGAGAAGCTCAAGCTCGATCTCGCCCCGGTGATGATCTATGGCGACGACGTTACACATATTGTCACGGAGGAGGGCGTCGCCAATCTCCTGCTGTGCCGTGACGAGAATGAGCGCGAACAGGCGATCCGCGGTGTTGCTGGCTACACCGATGTCGGCCGTAACAGGGACAGGAAAATGGTGCAGCATTTGCGCGAGCGCGGCGTGATCCGCCGGCCGGAGGATCTCGGCATCGATCCGCTCGACGCCGACCGCAGCATGCTGGCGGCGCGCTCGATCAAGGATCTCGTACGGTGGTCGGGCGGGCTCTACGCGCCGCCCTCGCAATTCCGCAACTGGTGAGAGGATAGCCGCAATGGAAGACCTGAGCTTTCACCATCCGGCCCGTAGCCGTGCCGGCGGGACCAGGCAAATGGCCATCATCGGCGTGGTGGCTTCAGGCAATCTGGAAGTGCTGGCGGAGCGCGTGTTGCCGGAAACCGAATGCCGGCTGGAGATCAAGACTGCGGCCGAAGGCTTTGGCGAGGTATGGGACGCCGTGGTCGCCGCCTTCGTCGAGCGCTACTCGCCCGGCGGGCTCAAATTCTCTATCAACGACGGCGGCGCGCGGCCTGACACCGTGTCGCTGCGTCTCGCCCAGGCTGTCCGGCTGATGGCGGAGGACGAGCAATGAGCGTCGCGGATCTGGAAAAGCCATCGGTGGAGCAGGCGCGAGCGACGAGCTTCTACGAGGCATCAGCGCGGGCGCGGATCCGGCTATTGCTTGATCCCGGAAGCTTTGTCGAATTCATCGGCCCCGAGCAGCGCGAGGTCAGCCCGCATCTGAAACTGTTCGACCTTCCCGAGCAGTTCGACGACGGCATCATCGTCGGCCACGGGCGCCTTGCGGGATCGCCGGTGTTCATCGCGGCACAGGAAGGCCGCTTCATGGGCGGCGCTTTCGGCGAGGTCCACGGCGCCAAGCTGACGGGATTGCTGCGCGCGGCGAAGGAGATGAAATCGATCCCGGTATTGATCCTGCTCGACACTGGCGGCGTCCGCCTGCAAGAGGCCAATGCGGGCGAGCTTGCGATTGCCGAGATCATGCGCGCGGTGATCCAGGCGCGGACCGCAGGCGTGAAGGTGATCGGGCTGATCGGCGGCCGTTCTGGATGTTATGGCGGCGGTGGATTGATCGCGGGCTGCTGCTCGGCGCTCGCGGTGTCCGAGCAGGGACGTATCGCCGTCTCCGGTCCTGAGGTCATCGAGACCAATCGCGGCGTGGAAGAGTTCGACTCGCACGACCGTGCCCTGGTCTGGCGCACAATGGGCGGCAAGCACCGGCGGCTGATCGGCGGCGCCGAACTCTTTGCCGACGACACCGTGCAAGCCTTTCGTGAAGCCGCCCTCGAATTGCTTGAGACCACCGCGGGCTTTGGCATCGACACGTTGAATGCCGAGCAATCGCGCCTTGAAGATCGATTGCGACGCTTTGGCGCCTGCCGGGATGCGGTCGAGATCTGGGCGGCGGAAGGCGTTCCGGACGCTGCGTCGGTTCCAGCGCTGCCAGCCGATCAGTTCATCGAACTTGCCGACAAGCTCCGGAGGATTGCCCGTGACGCTCGATAGGATTCTCGCCTCGATGTTTCCCGACGGCCATGACGTGAAGAACGATGGTGGCGTTCTGCTCGGGTCCGGCACGCTGCGATCCGGCGATCGCGCCCTGGTCATCGGTGTCGCTGATAGAACCGCGCTCGGTGTCGACGAGGCGATCAGGCTCTCCAGCGCCGTTCTCGGTTCGATCAAGAATGGAAGCGGCCCGATTCTGGTCGTCGTCGACAGCGACAGCCAGCGCATGAGCAAGCGCGATGAGCTTCTGGGATTGAACGAGTTCCTGGCTCATCTCGCCAAGTCGCTCATCCATGCGGATATCGAGGGCCGGCCTACGATCGGGCTGCTGTATGGCCATTCGGCGGCGGGAGCCTTCCTCGCCACCGCGCTTGCGACCCGCGTGCTGGTGGGATTGCCGGGCGCGGATCCGGCGGTGATGGATCTGCCGTCGATGTCCAAGGTGACGAAATTGCCGATCGAGGTGCTTGAGCAGAAGGCCAAGTCCACGCCGGTGTTCGCTCCCGGCCTGCAAAATCTGGTTCAGCTCGGGGCCGTGCATGTCACCTGGGACGACAAGGTCTCGCTGGCCGATCAACTGGAGAAACTGCTGCGCAACATGTCCGATGCGCGCGACCGACGCGACACGCTCGGCAAGGAACGCGGTGGCCGCATGAAGGCCGCCGATATCGCGGAGCGCGTTCGTGAGCTCACCATGCAAACCCGCTGAGGGACCGATGAGGCGCCATGACCTGATCTTTGTCCGCCCCGAGAGCTGGTGCACAGCGCTCGCTGCGCGGAGCGATCTGGTGGCCGATCCGTTGGTCGCGCTATGGGTCGAGAACGGCTGGCCGTTGATCGGCCGGCGTGCCACGCCTTGCGAGCGTCACGGCGTGGCGGTGGGCCTGCCATTGCCGCCTTTTGCCGGCAAGCGGCGGCTTTCCTTCCTGATGCAGGCCGAAGACGTGATCTCGATCGCGCCGCCGCCCTCGTTGGGAGCGGCCGCTCGGAAGGCGCCGCCCGCGTGGCGGCCGACGCTCGAACGTCTCGATGAACTCGCTTCGCTTCATGCGGTGGACGCAAGGGTGTTCGGCAGCCTTGCCTGGCGGGTGTTGACTGGACTGGATTATCTGACCGATCGCTCTGATCTCGATCTGCTGCTGCGCATTGGGCGCGACACGGATGTTGAAGGTCTCGTCGCTAGTATTGCCGAGATCGAGGCGCGAGCGCCGATGCGGCTCGATGGCGAACTGGTCCGCGACGACGGCGCCGCTGTGAACTGGCGGGAGTTGCACGCGGATGCGGACCGGGTCCTGGTCAAGACCATCGATAGCGTCGCCTTGCTCGATACGAGTCTCTTCCTCGCCGGGGAGATGCCGTCATGACGCTGGCTCTGGCATGGAGCGCGCAGCAGCGGGCACCTCTTCCACAGGTGAAGGCGCCGTGCGCGCCCAATGCGGCGGCAATCGCGGCAAGCGCCGTGGATTGCCTGCTGCTGGAAGTGGAGACATGGCCGAAGCCCGGCCTCGTGAGCCATGTCGATCGCGGCAGTCACGAGGATATGGATGCCGAGACACTGCGCGTCAGTGCTGAAACCATAGGCCCGTATTTCGCTGCGTTGGCGGAAGCCGGCGCCGGCGGCTGCGCGATGGAGCAACTGAGGATCATCGGTCTCAAGGCCGAGGCGGCGATGTTTGCTGCGACCTCGGGCATCAACACCCATCGCGGCGCCATCTTCGGCCTTGGACTGCTGTGCGCGGCGGCCGGAGCAAGGAGCAACGGGCAGGTCGATCCCGCTTTGTCGCTCGGAGCAACCGTGACGCGCCTGTGGGGCAGCAGCATCCTCGGTGGACCTGTGCTGCTCCACAGCCATGGCATGAAAGCCCGTCGTCGCTTCGGTGCCGGTGGCGCGCGCGTGGAAGCGGCCAAGGGATTTCCCAGCGTCTACCACGTCGGCCTGCCGGCCTTGCACAGGGGAGCTTTCGTTACCGCCGATGACACCGAGGCCGCGCGGGTCGAAGCATGCTTCGCGCTGATCGCCGCGGTCGAGGACACCAACCTGCTGCATCGCGGCGGGCTGGACGGTCTCTTGTTTGCGCGCCGCGTGGCGCGGCAGTTTCTCGGCCAGGGCGGCGTAGGTGCGCCGGATTGGCGGGAGCGCGCCCGCGCCATCCACGATAGCTTCATCGTGCGCCGGCTCAGCCCCGGCGGATCGGCCGATCTGTTGGCCATGACCCTCTTCGTCGACGCCCACGAGAGGTCCTGTCGCTGATGTCCAATGCGATCCTGCGCTGGCGCCGGTGTTCTTCGTGATGCTGGGCTGGCTATGAGTCTCGCAATCCTCTGCTCCGGGCAAGGACGGCAACATCGCGATATGTTCGCCCTGACCGGCGATGCGCCGGAGGCCGCCAGCCTGTTTGCCCATGCGGCGACGCTGCTCGGCGGCCGGGATCCGCGTGAGATCGTCCGTAGCGAGAGCGCGGAAGTGCTGCACCGCAACCGCATCGGCCAGATCCTCTGCACGCTGCAGGCGCTGGCCGCAGCGTCTGTGCTGCGCGACCAAATGCCGGACCGCCTCATCGTTGCCGGCTACAGCGTTGGCGAGGTGGCGGCCTGGGGCGTCGCAGGCCTTACGAGCATGACAGATACGCTCGACCTGGTGGCCCGCCGCGCGGAAGCGATGGACGCCGCCACGCGGCCCGGTGACGGAATGGTCTTCGTTCGCGGCCTTCCACGCGATGCCATCGACACCTTGTGCGAACGGCACGATGCCGCCGTCGCCATCGTCAATCCGGGCGATGCCTTCATCCTGGGCGGAAGCCGCGCAACATTGAACGCGCTCGCCGATGACGCGAAAGCGATGAATGCGGCCAGGGTTGTCGACGTACCGGTGGAAGTTGCCTCCCACACTCCGCGGCTTGCCAAGGCGTCGACGGAATTCCGCGACAGGTTAAGCCATGCTGCCGTGGCGGCATTGCCGGCCGCCGGCACCCGGCTCCTCAGCGGAATTGACGCTGCGGCCGTCATCGATGTCAAAGCCGGTCTCGACAAGCTGGCGGCCCAGATCTCGCAGACGGTGCAATGGGCCGATTGCCTGCAGGCCTGCATCGAGAGCGAAGCGACGGTGTTCTTGGAACTCGGGCCGGGCGGGGCGCTGAGCGAGATGGTGGCTGGCGCCTATCATGACGTCGCGACGCGATCCCTGGAGGACTTCCGGACGCTGGACGGCGTTCGCGCCTGGCTGACTACCCATCTGGATATTCGGTTCTGATTCAATCGGAACCGAATATTTTCGGTCGCCGACGCGCGGCTTCTCACGCAAAGATTATCGTCGTGCGGGCATTACGACGGTTCGTCGTTGGTAGCGAACATTCGATGAGGCATTTATATGACGTACATAATTGCAACTGACACCCCGCGCACGAGGAGATTCGGCGAATGACGATTCCTGCAGCCGAGACGTTTGGTGCAACCTGGCCCTTTGCGCCGCACTATTTTGACGGGAACGGCTTTCGTATGCATTATGTCGACGAGGGCGACGGCGATCCCATCGTTTGTCTGCATGGTGAACCGACCTGGGGCTATCTATATCGACACTTTATTCCGCCGCTTTCTGCGACGCACAGGGTGATCGTTCCCGATCACATGGGCTTCGGCAAAAGCGAGACTCCTCGCGATCGCGAGTATTCGCTGAAAGCCCATGTCGACAACCTTACGAACCTCATCGAAACGATCGATCTGAGGAACATCACCCTGGTCATGCAGGATTGGGGCGGACCGATCGGTTCGGCCTTCACACTGCGACACCCCGACCGCGTCAAGCGCTTGTTCCTGCTCAACACATTGGCGGGCTATGGCAACGCGGAGTTCGATGCGCTGACGCCCTGGTTTCAGTTTGTCCGCAAGCATTACGAAGCCGGCACGCTTGGCGAGGTGTTGGGACACCTGGACGTCAACATTCTCAGCATCATGAAGATCATTGGTCTTGAGAATCTGTCGGCAGTGAATTCCGAATGGCTCGCGGCCTACGGTTCGGCCTTTCCAGCAAAAGAGGACTGCATCGGAGCGATCGAGTTCCCGCTCGATGTGCTGCTCGGTCGGATTGCTCCATACGTCGTTGAAGGCTTTCCACTCGTCGACAATCTGAAGTCAAAGCCAGCAATGCTCGCCGTTGGTATGAAGGACAGAGCTATCTCGCCGGCGGTCCAAATCGCCGACTTCAGGGGAATATGGCCGGACCGGCCCATCATCAAGCTGCCCAATGCCGGCCACTTCAGCCAGGAGGATGCGCCAGATGTCCTCGTTGCCCTGATTCAGCTCTTCGTTCAGGGCAAGGAGTGATCGCGCACAACGGGATGGTCGACGCCGCTCGTTAGCTGCTACTCGAATGACGCGTCGAAGATCTCGATGTCGATCAGCGCGGGCTTCGTAACCAGAGTGCCATCGGGCTGACGCGACAGGCAGCGCCGGAGCGTGGGGATGACGATTTCGTTGAACTTCTGATGCGCCCAGGTCAGGTGCGCGATTGCCACGCCCGCCGCCTGGTAGTCCAATCGCCGCTGAAGCCCATCGTCATCGAAGTAGAAGATCTGCTCCCGGGAATGCGTAACGATGGTCGGTGGAAATATCGCGCGGAGACGCCGCCAGATCTGGCTGCCGGTGTTCCAGGGAGGCAGTTCTTCGGTCTCAATTTCCGGTTGCGCCAGCAGAAATGGGGTCGTCAGACAGTTCCAGAGCGAGAGGCCGCAAAAATAGGCCAGGCGCAGATCGTCCCACGGCATCTCGTCGTGGTGATCCGAAAATGCCGTCTGCGGGTCGCGGCATGATCGCAGGATCTCGCCTTGCAGGCTCTGGATGGCAACCCAGTCGGGCTGGTACAGGCCGCATCTGTCGGGGGCGGTGAAGCCGGTGAATTGCAGCGTCTGGACCTCGGTCGAACCTTCCATGACCATGTCCTTGAGCCGCCCTGCATTGCCGATGCGGGAGAACAGCGCGCCATCGACGGAAAGGTGGACGGTGAATCTCTTCAACCGGCGCCATCGTTCCAGCCCACCGCAGGCATCGAGGGCGTCATCAAGCAATGCCATTCGCAAATCCCGTCTTCGACCAGCCCCAAGATCGTACAGAGAGCATGGCCCAGCACGGGCGAATTTGCGCGTTAGATGTTGTTAGATGCGCGAAACCAGCTCATCGAGCAGTAGTTTTACGGACCTGAGATCGGCGCTGTCGAGGCCTTCACTGTATCGTGCATAAAGCGGAGCGATCAGCGCATGAGCCTTTGCTGCATCGCCCTGTTCATGCCAGAGCTGTCCCAAGGTGGCGGCGGCCCGCAATTCCCATCCGAGCGCACCTTGCTCGTGGGACAGCTTGAGCGACTGCATCAGATAGGTTTCGGCCTCGGATGGACGGGCCGAGGACGCCAGGACGTGTCCCTTGACGCGGAGCATCTCCGGCAGGTCGAACGACTGTCCGGCGCTGTCGCGCTGCGCGATCGCCTCGTCGATGATGCCGAGCGCCTCCTCGTATTGCCGCACCTGCACCAGGCCTTCGGCGAGCGCTGCCGCGAACACCGTGCTCAGGATCTTGTGCCGCGTCTGCCGTAATGTTCCGGCGCCCTGGCGGAGCAGCTCGATGCCGATCTTGGGCTCTCCGCGGCGGACCAGCAGTTCGCCCTTCAGTCCGAGTCCCACGGCCTGGTAGGGCCCGAGAAAATGCGTGGCCGCATGATTGATGAGACGCTCGATCAGCTTGTCGGTATCGTCCCAATCGCCGAACCAGAGAAACACGTAGATCGACCATATCAGGCCAATGCCGATCGTGAGCGGCTGCTGTGTGCGCTCGGCCTCGCTGACCGCATATCTCGCCGCCGCGATGGCGCGATCGGGGCGCCCAATCAGCCAGAGGCTCCGTGCAAGAGCGACCAGCGCAATGATCCGGTCATCATATCCCAGACGCTGCATGTGGATGTGCAGGCGAGACGGATCATGGGTCGTGGCGCTCTCGCACTGCAAGACGGCGTCGTTCTGATTCCCGATCAGGTGGTTGGCGACCCCGAGCATCCATTCCGCGGTACGGATGGCGGCGGCATCGTTCAGTGTTCTGGCGACCACCACGCCGCGCTCGCCCATCACCAGCGCGCCACGATAATCGCCGATCCGGGTGAGATAGATGTGAAGCTCCCGCAGCAGCCAGAGCTGCCAGTGCAGGTCGTTATGGGACTCTGCCAGTTCCAGGCTGCGGGTGAAGGCCGTATGGACTTCCTCGGTGTTGCCTTGCGTGAACATCAAGGAGACGCCAAGCGCGGCCTGAAGCTCCATCTCCTGGCGCGGGTCGGCAATTTGCGGATCAAATCCCGCCAGCGCCTGTCGCGCCCAGCGATGGCATTCCGTCAGCAGCGAAAGCTGGAGGAAGAATTGGGCGGCCGCCGCGGCAAGCCCGATCCCGATCGCGCGGTCGCCCTGGTCGGAGAAGCTCCAATCGAGGGCGGCGCGGACATTGGCAAGATGATCGGCATAGGGAGTGAAGCTGTCGCTGGTCGAGAATGCTGCTGCTCTCGCCGCGATGCCCGCAAGGAGATCGCGGAAATAGATCGCGTGGTTGCGCGATATCCTTGCGGCTTCGCCGCTTTCCGCAAGCTTCTCCGCGGCGAAGGCGCGCGTGGTGTCGAGCAGCCGATAGCGCACCGGCTGAGCCGTTGACGGCAGCGAGATCAGCGACTTCGCCACCAGGTTTGCGATCGCCTCGACCGCCTCGGCTTCGTCGGTCCCATCGTCGGACGCCACCGCAAGGGCGGCTTCCAGCGTAAAGCTGCCGGCAAACACTGACAGCCTGCGCAGCGTAACGCTTTCGGCAGGCGTTAATAGCTCGTAGCTCCAGCCCAGCGCCGCGCTCAGCGTCTGATGCCTGGGCACCGCGGTGCGCCGACCCTGCCACAACAGCGAGAAGCGACTGTTGAGCAGCGTGGCGATGCCCTGAATTCCGTAGGCGTTGACGCGACCGGCGGCGAGCTCGATCGCCAGCGCAATGCCATCGAGCTTGCGGCAGATTTCCGCCACCACCGGCGCTTCGGCATCGCCGAGCTCGAACCCGCCGAGGCTCGCGGCGATGCGTTCGACAAACAATTGCGCCGCGGGATAGGCCAGCACGTCGGGAGCCGTGATGGTGGCGCGCTCCGGCGGGCAATCCAGCGGAAACAGCCGATGCACCTGCTCGCCTTCGGCACGCAGCGATTCGCGGCTGGTTGCCAGGATGGAAACCTCCGGCGCCTCGCGGATGATGCTTTCCGCGAGCATCGCCAGGCTTTCCAAGAGATGCTCGCAACTGTCGAAGATCAACAGCATGCGTTTCTCGCGCAGAAACGCCAGCATGCTCGGCAGCGGATTGTCGGAGGAGACCGAAAGCCCCAATGCCGATGCCAGCGCGCTCGGCACCAGGCGCTTGTCCCGCAGCGAGCCGAAATCGACGAACCTGACCATGCCGGCAAAAGTGCCAAGCTGACGGTGCCCCACCGCCAGGGCGACGGTGGTCTTGCCGATGCCGCCCGGTCCGACCACCGTGACCAGGCGGTGGCGTGCGAGCTCGGCTGCAATCTTCTCGATCGTTTCAGTGCGCCCGATCATCCTGGCAATTTGCGCCGGAAGGGGAGGGCTGGCGGCCGGTGTTGCGGCAGGCTCCGTCTCCGTACGCACGATCGGCGCGGTGAAGCAATAGCCGCGGCCAGGAACGTTCACGACATATCTCGCGCCGGACGCGCTGTCGCCGAGCACCTTGCGCAGCGCGCTGACGTGGAAGCGGAGGCTGCCCTCGTCGACGTTCACATCGGCCCACACCCGCGACACCAATTCCCGCTTGCCGACGACCTCGCCAGCGCGTTCGGCGAGGAAGATCAGGATGTCGAGCGCGCGGCCTCCGATATGTACGGGATTGCCGTCCTTTTGGAGCAGTCGCGCTTTCGGCAGCAGTCGGAATGGTCCGAATGCCAGTGCAGATTCATCGCTATTGTCGCTCTGCACGCGCTACCTGCCTGCTGCGAGAGCCGCCTTTGGCCCAACTATGATTTGTGCCCGGATTAGGGTGCCGGTTTGGACGGGGTTTCCTATCACGGGAGCGGCTTGCGGCGAACGAGCCATGATCCACGCCGGGTTCCCAAAAGCGTGATGACTTTTCTTGCTCCAGGCTATCGCTATCGTCTCTCGCCAGAGCCAGCAACCCGTTCGAAAGGCAAGCCGCGAAAGCCGCGGCAAGCGGATGATGTATGGAGAGGAAAGGGGGCCGTCCCGGGGATGGGGCGGGGGGATAGGACGGCCCCGTGGGCTCGTTGCCTTGGGAGGGGCGCTGCGAGCCCATGGCGCAAGCTGGTGGTCTTGAATGCTTACGCGACAGAACATGCCGGATCGGATGGCTCGGGTCTTTCGGATCTGCACCTTCATTTCGAGTTCGCAGGATCGCGGTTGCCGGATGGACGCAAATCAATCGGCATTCTGACGAATGCGTTCAGAGCCTTACCCCCGAACGGCCAGTCTTGCGTCCGTCGACGTATCAGGATGTTGCGAGCTCAGCTCATCCAATAGCGCCCTTGCCGCCCTGAGCGCGGGGCTGTTGAACCCCTCGGTAAAGCGGGCATAGGTCGGCGCGAGGAGCTGGCGTGCCTCGGCGGCGCGATCCTGCCCGAGCCAAAGTCTCGCGAGGCAGGTCGCGGCAACCAGCTCCATGGCGAGCGCCGATTGGCGCCGGGCCAGGTCGATCGACTCCTTGAGGCAGCGCTCTGCCTGCTCCAGATCAGGGCTCCTCGCGGAGAGCAGCACGTCCGCCTTTGCGCGCAGCAGCTCGGGCATGCAGAACATATCCTTGTTGTGCCCGACACGGGCGATTGCCAGATCGATCGTATCCAGCGCCTCCTTTTCCTGCCCGATGGTGGCGAGGGCTTGCGCCAGCGCGATGCGGAAATCCGCGAGCGAGCCGTATCGATGGCTGCGCATGACTTCGAGCGCGCCCCGCAGCAGCGCAATCCCGGTCTCGACCTGGCCTTGCGCCACCAGGACAACGCCTTTTGTCCCGTAGCCAATCGTCTGGTATGGCCCCAGCGCGTGCTTGCTCGCCTCCAGGATAAGTCTGTCGGCGTATTCTTCGTAATTCTCCGTCTCCGAGTTCCAGACAAAGATCGAGAATGCCCAAAGCAGCGCCATGCAGAGCTTGGCAGGATGACCGATACGCATCGTGTCGGCGATGGCTCGCCGCGCCGTGTCGACCGCCTGATCGGGATATCCCTGAAGCCACAGGATCCGAGCCAGGGTGATCCGTGCGCGACTGAAGTAGTCGTAGTTCAGGGGATCATCGACATCAGGTTCCGATCCCGGCAACTGCAACAACGCAGATTCCACATAGGACCGGGCCAGCCGCGCGTCTCCAGCAAGATGGCAGGAGACGCCGAGCGCAATCCGCATATGGGCAAGTTTAATGCGGTCGCCGTGATCGGACGCGACGGCTTCGCCTCGTTTGGCGAGCGCCAGGGCTTCCGTGAAATTTCCCGCCCTCATCTGGAACACGTGAACCCGCTCGATCAGGCGAAGCTGGCTGGGTACATCGCCGATTTCTTCGGCTATTCGAAGCGCGCGTGTCAGAAAGGCGTGAACGTCGTCGGTGGTCCCCTTTGTGAGCAACAAAGCCAGGCCCAGGGCGGCGTGAAGGTCGAGGTCGTATTTCAGGCTGTGATTTGCCGCTTCAAGCTGTGCGATCGCGCGCTTGGCCCAGAGCTGGCACTCGGCGAACAGGGACAATTTGAGGAAAAAAGGCATGGCCGCCGCAGCCAGCGCGACGCCCGTTGCGCAGTCGCCGCGTTCGGAGAAGCACCAGGTCAGCGCCGCGCGTATGTTTCCGAACTGGTCGGCGATCGCCGCAAAGCGGTTCGATTCCGATGAGGCGGTCGAGCCGTTGCCGATCTCCTGCAGCAGATGCAGGAAATAGCGGGCATGCCGCCGCGCCGTCGCATCGGCATCCATGCTTGCGGCAAGCCGTTCCAGGGCATAGGCCCGCGCCGTATCGAGCAACCTGTATCGCGTCGATGCGCCGGTTGGGCCTGCCGCAAGCATGGACTTTGCAACCAGGCTGGCAACGGCCGCGATCACCTGCCCATCGTCGGCGTCCTCTGCGCCCGCGACCGAGCGGGCGGCTTCCAGGGTGAAGGTGCCGGCAAACACGGCCACCCGCCGCAGCACCATACGCTCCGGCTCCGACAGCAGCTTGTAGCTCCAGTCGAGCGTCGCGCGCAGGGTCTGATGCCGTGGCAGCACGGCGTGCTGTCCCTCGCCCAGGAGCTTGAACGCGTCGTTCAAGAGCGCGACCGTGTCCTTGATAGTGGAGGCGCTGGCGCGGCTGGCGGCGAGCTCGATCGCCAGTGCAATGCCATCCAGCCTGCGGCAGATCTCGCCGACCAGGCGCGCGTCCGCGTCGTTCAGTTCGACGAAACGGCCGCCACTCGCAGCCGCGCGCTCCACGAATAGCTGGACTGCGGAAAAGGCGAGTGCCTGCGCGGCCGTCAGGCCTGCGTCATCAGGCGGGCTCAAGAGCGGCTGCAGACGGTGAACATGCTCGCCCTCGACCCGCAGCGACTCCCGGCTGGTGGCCAGGATATGGAGCTGCGGCGCCTCCGCATAAAGTCGTTCGGCCAGCGCGGCCGATGTCTCGATCACATGCTCGCAACAATCCAGTATCAGCAGCATCCGCTTGTCGCGAAGCAGGTTCACCAGACTGTCGGAGGGATCACCGGCCTGGCCGAGGAGGCCGAGCGCCGAGGCGACGACATTTGGAACGAGTGCGGGGTCATGGAGTGTCCCAAAGTCGAGGAAGCGGACCGCGCCGGCGAACTCTTCGAGCAATTCATGGCCGACGGAGACCGCCACCGTGGTCTTGCCGACGCCGCCGGGCCCAACGACGGTGACGAAACGCTCGCTCCTCAGCTTGGCCGATATGTCGCGAACGGTCTGGTCGCGTCCCACCATTCGCATCGGCCGCGCCGGCAGATTGTGGGGCGGTTCGGAGACCGGTCCGATCGAGGACTGTTCCTGATCGTTCGGATGCGAAAGCCGTCCGACGAAACAGTAGCCTTGCCCCGAAACCGTGGTCAGGTATCTCGCGCCTGCCTCGCCGTCGCCAAGCACTTTCCGAAGGCCCGCGATCTGAACCCTGAGGCTGCCTTCATCGACGATGATGTCAGGCCATACCTTGGCCAACAGGTCATTCTTGCTGACCACCGTGCCGGCACGCTCGACCAGGGCGATCAGAAGATCAAGCGCCCGGCCGCCGAGCTGAATCGGACTGCCGTCCTTCTCCAGCGTTCTTTGCCCAGCATGCAGCCGAAACGGACCGAAGCAAACGGTCCCCGGCGCGGCCGAACCCCGACCGGCCTCGCGGACGGCACGTTGCGTGCGGTCGCCCATGTTCGGGACCTCAATCAAGCAAGTTGCCGACGCTCTCCGTCCTTCACTGCATCAGCTTGATGCGTACCGGAGCAGCAGGTCGCGGTGCCCGTCCGAACTCCAAATGACCTGAGATCGTCGAGGGACCAATTACGGGCATCATATTGCTTTCCGGACGCCTAGCAACCTTAGCCAAAGGTGTTACACGATAACCGAAGGTGTCACCCGACAGCTCTGCGTCCGACAGGTCGAAATAGGAATAATATCGCTCCGCGCGGCAAAAGCGGCGATGCGCGGCGCACGCTGCCACGGCGGTGATGCCGATTTTCAATCGAATGATTGCAAATGACTATGGGGCGGCCGGTGTCGCAATTTGCGACACCGCCTCAGGTGCTTTCACAGCGAAGCGTGACCGCCCGCAGCAATGAGATGATCCGCGCGCCGTACTTCAGCCCGTGGCCGGCGGAAGGGAATCTTTGTCCGGACGCTCTGGTCGATCGGCGAGGGCGATGCGCTTCGGCTGGCGGTGCGCCAGCGCGCCGGCGTTTCCCCGGTGATGCGCTTGAAGACGGTCGAGAAATGCGCCTGGGTGCAGAAGCCTACCGCCAATGCGACCTCGGCGAGGGGCGTCTGGCCGTCGGACAGGATCGACTTCGCGCGGTCGACGCGCCGATGCAGCAGATATTCGCGCGGACGGAAACCTGTCGCTGCCCGGAATTGGGCCGCAAAATGCATGCGGGAGAGGCCGGCGGCCTTGGCCAGATCGGCAAGGCTGACGCTGCGATGGTAGTTTGCGTTGACATACTCCTCGACACGCCTGAGCCGCCATTTCGGCAGCGCGTTGACCTTGCTTCGCGGCGTCTCGAGCCTGGCGATATGCATGGCCAGCGTTTGACCAATGCAGCGGGTGAAAGCCGGGTCCCTGGCATTGCCGCGCTCGATCAGCGCCCTGCCGAGCTGCTCGGCAAAGGAGTCCCGCAGCAGGATCAGGTCGCCCAGATCTTCGCCGGTCGAGCAGGCCTCCGCCGCGGCGCGGTGCCCGCGAAGATAGTCGGCGGAGACATGGAAGTGCAGGAAGTCGTAGGGGGCGTGAAACTGCGCACCGAGCTGGGTCGAAGGCGCCGTGACATGCAGGGTGCCCGCCGGCATGACCCCATCGAAGATGATCTGCCGTCCCCGTGTCAGGGTGAGGCGCGTGCTCTTCAGGGCGATCGCCACCACATATCGACCGGGCGGCGTTGCCGCCTCCTCGTATCGGGAACCGTCTTGCGAACCCGCCCAGCGCGAAATTGCGATCTCCCCGATCGCAGCCGCATCATCCGGTTTCAGGTCGCGCCACCTGTGCTCCTGGCGGAGCCCTTCGGTGTCAGGATGAACGTGGTGCGTTTCCGAGCCGATCGGGAGGCTGACGTGAGGGTGACCCAGCCTCTCGTTGAAAGCCTGCGTAAGCATCGCTCATCCTTTCTAGTTTCAGTCGGCCTGCTTCATCGCCTGCGACCGAGGAACTTTGCGAATGCAACAGTTGCGATGCTGAAGAGCATAGGCCCTTCGCGCTATGATGCTCGTTATAGATGCTTAGCGGGTGTTAGATATTGCAAAGGGCCGCAGCGCGGTCGCCCGCGCGTCGAGACGAATTTGCTTTAGTTCTGAAAGAGTTGGTCGAGAATAAAACTGTGAGGGATGTCGTTAGTATGCCCCTGCGTATACCTTCGTATAGCTTTCGGGTTATCCGCCTCAACGCATGAGCCGCCAGAAAGTTTGCTTCTCTTCTGAAGAAAAAATATCCGACCATATTGTAGGGATTGTCGGGCCTCTCCTGCGATGACGCCGCGTCAAGTCACATCGACAGCAGCGTGGTCGTCGTCATCTGTGTCTTGCGCATCCAGGCGATCGGCAAGGTGGATTGAAGCGAGCTGGAAATGCGGGATGTGACCTGATCCTGCAACTTTAGTAGATCGGCCGCGCTTCCGTCGAAGCGATCCGCCCACAACTGCTCGCCGCTTTCGGCGTCGACCAGGCGCGCATTGACGCGAAGCTGGTCGGCGGAGCGAAGCACCGAACCGAGCAGCAGGTAGCGGACATTCAGCTCCTGACCAATCCGTTTGGGATCGATCCTCTGGTTTCTGTCTGTCCGTGCCGAGCCGCCGGTGATGACGACAAGAGCGGGGATGTTGACCGACAAGTCGGTCGTCAGGTTCTCGACGACCGCATCGCCGAAATAATTCTGCGCCGGATCGCCACTGAGATTTTCGAAAGGCAGGACGGCAATGGAGAGGCGCGGCGCCGGCATCACCACCTCTCTGCGGCTGATCCAGTCATTGAGAGCCTTGTAGGTCGTCCAATAGCCGGTCAGGCCACCCAATACCGTCCCCACCGCAGCGAGCCCGGCTATTCCCGTGACGATGCGCCTTGTGCGCTGATGCCAACGCGGCGCAAAGCGCCATCCACGCGCGATAGCTTGCGGTCGCTCCGACAAGATGCCCGGGCTGCCGGCCGTTATCGTCTCGCTGTCAAATGCTCGCCCATCGTTGAGCATGGCGATAGTCCGATCTTGAACGAATTTCCGTGCGGCGGCTGCGTTGAAGCCGCGCCATACTTACGCGAAGGATACGCCAGCCGATAAGGCTTCGCCAGAATGCGCAAGAACTTTTCGTTCGATCCGGAATGTCGGTCGTACTTTTTCGATATGCGCTTGCCGTCGATCCTCGACGCATCAATCTTGATGCGCCCACGTTGCGTGCATTTCCGAAAGAGATCGGCCGCTTTCGGAAGATCGCTTCACGAGGCGTAGTTAGAAATCACGGAATCGGCAGAGCTCCCGGAGGGGGCGGTTCACCTCGCCGCCCCGACGTCTTCCGGCGGCTCCACGTAGTAGCCCGAATAAGCATCCACGAAGCAGAGATGGTCGTGGACCGCCTTAACGCCGGCGGTGTTCTCGGCGAGCACGATGGCCGCCTTGCGCGTGCTGTCGTCGAAGATGACGCCATGGAGATGAACGACACCGTTGCGCACGGTGACCTGGAAGCCGGCGGGCCGCCAGTCCGTGTCCTGGATCTGACGCAGGATACGATCGCGGATATGCTGGTCGTCAGCGGTCGGGTTGGGGATTTCCTCGGCGAGGCTCGCGACCGCCTGAAGGATGCTGGCGCGGGTGATGATGCCGACGAGCATCTTGCCGCTCATCACCGGCAGGCGCTTCACACCCTTCTTTTCCATGATGCGCACGAGCTCGTCCAAGGGAGTCTGCTCGTCCACCGTGATCGGATCCGGTGTCATGACGTCCTCGACGTGACGCCCGCGTTCATGCACGAAATCGATCGCCGCGCGGCCGGGCCCGGCGAAGAACTGCAGCCAGCCCGGGCGCCGGCGCCCGGTGCCGATCTCGCCGCGGCGAAGGAAGTCGCCCTCGGAGACGATGCCCTTGAGCATACCATCTTCGCCCATCACCGGCAGGCCGCTCAGGTGACAGCGCAGCATGATGTTGGCGGCATCCATGATGGATGCATGAGGGCTGATGGAGATGACGTCCCTGGTCATGATCTGGTGGGCGCGCATGCGTGTCTCCTGGAGCTGGAGCGTTTTCGAGCGAAGTGGATACCGGTTCGCGTAAAGAAAACGCGTCAAAACAAAGAATCTAGTGCGACATCAGCGTCGGCACGGTCATCGAGCACAGCATGTCGCGCGTGACGCCGCCGAGCACGGTTTCCTTGAGGCGCGAATGCCCGTAGCCGCCCATCACCAGGAGATCGAGCGACTCGTCGGCCGCAAGCGACAGGATGCCCGGCTGGATCTCGGCATCATCCATCCTGAGCGAGGTCAGATGGACCGGGACGCCGACATGCGCAAGGTATCGCGCGAGATGGGTCGGCGACGCCTCGCTCGGCACGTTGTCGTCTTCGTTGACGGTGATGACCGTCAGCGCCTCGGCCGCCTTCAGGAACGGCATGGCGTCGTGCAGGGCGCGTGCCGCAACGCGGCTGCCATCCCAGCAGATGCCGATCCGCTTGGCCGTGAACGCGCCCTTGAACGTGTAGGGCATGAACAGCACCGGACCGCCGGCTTCGAACAGGGTTTCCTGGGCGAGGTTGTTGTCGAAGGTATCGCGATCGACCTCGGGCTGCGACACGATCGTCAGGTCGTGCAGCCTCGCGGCCGCGCCGACGATCTCGACCGCCTCGCCCGGAAGCGCGCTGAGGGCGCGACAGCGGTAGGTGATGCCTGCATTCTTTGCCTGCGCCTCGAACATGCGCAACGCGCCGTCAGCGCGCTCGAACGCGCGCTGTCGCTCGATCTCATAGATCGAGCCGACCGCGGCGCCGCCTTCCGCCGTCATCGGTATGCTGCTTACCTCGTAGCCTATCGCCAGGGCCTCGAGCTCGGCCTTGCATGCGGCCGCGAGCGATATCGAGCCATCGGCGACCGGACGCGCCGACAATTCCGTGGGCACCAGCACCAGAATGTTCCTGTACATGAATCTCTCCGTGATGACGGGCGAAAGCCGCCTGCGGGGCGCTTAGCATCAATGGCGAACTCACTATGTCAGCGCAGTTTCCTCCCCTTGTTGACCCACATCAAAGGGCATTCGGCCTCCCTTCTTTATTGGTTCACGGAGAGCTCGCAGAGGCAAGGGAGGATCGACATGGCACGCGTTGCATTGGTTACGGGCGGCGTTCGGGGCATTGGCGCCGCGATCGCACGGGCACTTCAATCCGCAAGTTACCGCGTCGCGGCGACCTATGCCGGCAACACCAAGGCTGCCGAGGCGTTTCACGCTGAAACAGCCATACCGGTGTTTCAATGGGATGTCGGCGATTTCGCCGCCTGCGGCGCCGGCGTGAAGCAAGTGGAAGCCGCGCTCGGTCCGATCGAAATTCTCGTGAACAATGCCGGCATCATCAGCGACAGCAGCCTGCACAAGATGACGAAGGCGCAATGGGATGCGGTGATCAATACCGACCTCAACGCCTTGTTCAACATGTGCCGATCCGTGATCGAGGGCATGCGGTCGCGCAAGTTCGGCCGCATCGTCAACATCGCGTCGATCAACGGCCAGAAGGGCCAGTTCGGACAAACGAATTATTCGGCCGCGAAGGCCGGCGAGCTCGGCTTCACGCGGGCACTTGCGCTCGAGAGCGCGAAGGTCGGCATCACCGTCAACGCGATCTGTCCAGGCTATACCCATACCGAGATGCTGGATGCGGTCTCGCCGGAGGTCATGAAGGACGTGATTCTGCCGCAGATTCCGGTCGGCAGGCTCGGCCGGCCCGAGGAAATCGCGCGCGCCGTCGTCTTTCTCGCCGCCGACGAGGCCGGCTACATCACCGGATCGACGCTGTCGATCAATGGCGGCCAATATATGGGCGGCTGAGCGCCATCGAATCCACCAAGACCGCTGAATTGGAGCAAGGAGAAGCAATGTCCAGCACCGCTACGCCGAAGACGACCACGACGCATGCCCATGCCATCGTCTGGATCGATCATCTCACCGGCAAGATCTTCGGGATGGGATTGACCGGCGTCGACACCATCGTGGTGCCCGCCCACCTTGCCTCGTCCCATCTGCATCACAAGGCCAACAGCGTCGGCGCGGGCAAGGTCGAGAGCGATCCAAACTTTTTGGTGACGATCGGCCAGGCGTTGCAGAATTGCACGAATGTCCTGATCATGGGGCCGGGGAACGAGAAGACCGAGCTGCTGCACCATCTGCAGGACACGCACCCGAACATCGTCCTGCGCGTCGAGGCGAGCGATCACCCGACCGACAAGGAGATCATCGCCCGCGGCAAGGAATTTTTCGGCTTCGCTTAAAGCTGGAGCGCGTTCACTTCACCTCTCCCGCTTGCGGGAGAGGTCGGCGCGCCAGCGCCGGGTGAGGGCTCTCTCTACTGGGGGACTCGTGGAGAGGGCCCTCACCCCAACCCTCTCCCGCAAGCGGGAGAGGGAGCGCAGCGTCCATCGTGGACGCAATTCGCTGCATGCGGTTCGGACCGCCTGATCCATGCGGGAGGCCGTGGCAAACCAGTTTGATGCAGCTCAAACGGTCTGTGGCGGTGCTAGCGTAAATGGAACCAATGGAGATTGGTATGACAGCGCAGGCCATGGATTCCAAAGTCGTCACATTCGAGCCGGTCAAGCCGTCGTCGCAGGACGGCGGGGCGGTCCCCGCGGTACCAGCACCGTCCGAGCCGGTATCGGCATTCGACGTGATCGACCGTCTGGCCCACGCCACGATTGCCCGCTGGACCGGCGGGTTGTCTCCCGCTGCGCTTACGCTGGCGCTGCTCGACTGGCAGCTCCATTTGGCGATCTCGCCGGGCAAGCAGCTTACGCTGACACGGGATGCGATCCGTGACGCGATGCAGTTTTTCGAGACACTCGCGAGCCCGCATCCGGTCTATCGCACCTGGAGCATGATCGCGCCGGCGCCGAACGACCGGCGGTTTTCCGAGCCGGATTGGGAATTGCCGGTCTTCAACATGCTGGCGCAGGCATTCCTGTTGACCGAGCGATGGTGGCAATCCGCGACCACTGATGTTCATGGCGTGGCGCGGCACGATGCGGCGATCGCGGATTTTGCGATCCGACAGTGGCTGGACGTGCTGGCGCCGACGAATTTCGCGCTGACCAATCCCGAGGTGCTGCGCAAGATCATGGAGACCGGCGGCGGCAACTTCGTCGGCGGCCTGCACAACTGGCTCGAGGATTGGAAGGCGCTGGTGACCGGTCACGGGCCGGAACATGAGTTCGCCGTCGGCCAGAACGTCGCCGTCACCAAGGGCAAGGTGATCTATCGCAACGAACTGATCGAGCTGATCCAGTATTCGCCGACCACGTCGCAAGTCCGGCCTGAGCCGGTCCTGATCGTGCCGGCCTGGATCATGAAATACTACATCCTCGATTTGTCGCCGCACAATTCGCTGGTGCGTTTCCTGGTCGAGAACGGCTTTACCGTCTTCATGATATCCTGGCGCAACCCGACGCCCGAGGACCGCGACATCAGTCTCGAAGACTATCGCCGGCTTGGCGTCGATGCCGCGATCGAGGTCATCAACCGGATCGTCCCCGGCCAGCCGATTCACGCCACCGGCTACTGCCTCGGCGGCACGCTGCTGTCGATTGCGGCGGCGCGGCTGAGCAAAGAGAAGCCGGACTGCCTGCGCACCGTGACGCTGCTTGCCGCACAGACCGATTTCACCGAGGCCGGCGAGCTCACGCTCTTCATCAATGAAAGCCAGATCGCGTTCCTGGAGGACATGATGTGGCAGCGCGGCGTGCTCGAGACCAACCAGATGGCGGGCGCCTTTCAGATGCTGCGCTCCAACGACCTGATCTGGTCGCGGATGATCCACGACTACCTGATCGGAGAGCGGCAGCCGCTCAGCGACCTCATGGCATGGAATGCGGATGCCACCCGCATGCCCTATCGAATGCATTCCGAATATCTCCGCCAGCTCTTCCTCGACAACGATCTTGCCGAAGGGCGCTATCGCGTCGACGGCCAGCCGATCTCGCTGTCCGATCTGCATGCGCCGATGTTCGTCGTCGGCACGCTTCGCGATCACGTCGCTCCCTGGAAGTCGACCTTCAAGATCCATTTCCTTGCGGATGCGGACACGACCTTTGTGCTCACGAACGGCGGACACAATGCCGGCATCGTCGCGGCTCCCAACGAGCCGTGGCACTCGTATCAGGTCCTGACCAAGCTGAAGGACGGGCCTTATATCGGGCCGGATGAATGGCTGAAGGTCGCACCAAAGCGCGAAGGCTCCTGGTGGCACGAATGGGTCGCGTTCCTGAATGCCCATTCCGGCGAACCGGTCTCCCCGCCACCCATGGGCGGCGCCGGCAAGGACGAGGACGCCACCGCGCTGGAGGCTGCGCCCGGCCGCTACGTGCTGCAGCACTAGATTAGCGATCTGTAGCCCGTAGCCCGGGTGGAGCGGAACGCGTAACCCGGGACGTCTGCATCCGCGTTTGCGAGCGGCCCCGGGTTACGCTGACGCTTCACCCGGGCTACAGGCTACCCTGCGGAAGATGTGGGATGCTTCGCTCCAGCGTCTCCTCTGGCGTTCCCGACGCATCCACGGTCTCCCAATCGATGGCACCGGTGTCGATGCTGTCCTGGAATAGCGCCACGTCTTGGGTTGCGTCCGACGCATCGTTCCGGCGCGCGCCGATGCGCGCGAGGCGGACGGAAGTCTCGGCAACCAGGAATATCCCAAAGAAATCGACGCCGAGGGAAGCCGCGAGCGGGCGAAGCTGGTTTCGCTCGTCTTGCTTCAGGAACGCGGCGTCGACCACTGCGGAAAGCCCCTGAGCCAGCACAGCTCGCGCGCGGTCCAGCATCGCGTCGTAGACGCGTTCGGACGTTCCGGGCGCGTAAGCCGACTCGGGCAGTTTGACCAGCGGACCGACGCCAAAGATCTCCTTGCGGATTACATCCGAGCGCAACAGCACCGCGCCGGGTGCGGGCTGGACCAGTCCGGCGATGGCGCGTGCCAGCACGCTCTTGCCGGTGCCGGAGCGACCGCCGACTGCGATGAGCGACGGTTTTCCCGGCGCGATCAGTTCGAGTGCGAGTTCGAAATACGACTGCGCGTCCGACAGCACGGCGGCGCCGCCGCCCTGCGCATGCTTGGTCAGGAGCACATTCGCCCTGATCGCGGCGCGGATGGACAGGAACAGCGGCAGCAAGGCGAGCGCGCCGGCGTTCTGCTGCCATGTGGCCTGCAGATAGGAATTCAACAGCCGGTTCGCGGCAGCGCGGTTGCCGAAATGCAAGAGGTCCATCAGCGGAAAGGCGAGGTCGTAGAGCACATCCGTGGTGGCGATGACGGGGTCGAATTCGATCGCATCGAACAGGCGCGGCTTGCCGTCGATCAGCACGATATTGCCGAGATGCGCGTCGCCATGGCATCGCCGCACCATTCTGGCGGCGGTGCGCTGCTTCAGAAGCGGTCGGTTCCTGGCGAGTAGCTCGCAGCTCAGGACATGCAGCCGCTCGACCTCGGCGCCGGCAAGCGCGGGATGGCCGCGAAACGCGATCGTGTTGCGCTCGATGAGGCCGGGAAGCGACGCGAGCCAGGTCTCGCCATCTGAAACCGGCGCGCTATCGTGGGACGCCGCGATCGCCTCGGCCAGCGGTTCGGCGAGCTTCGGCGTGATCTCGCCTCGAACCGCCAGATGGTCGAACGTCCTGTTCTCGTCGAACCGCGCCATCTCGACCGCCCACTCGATGACTTCTCCCTTGCCGCCGATTTCAGGGCCAGCTTCGCCTTCCGTGATCGGCACGACGCCGCGATAGATACCTGGCGCGAAGCGCCGGTTGACGGCGATCTCCTCCTCGCAGGCGTGCTTGCGCTTGTCGAGCGAGGAGTAATCGAGATAGGGCAGCCTCACCGCGCGCTTGACCTTGTAGACGCGGTCGGGCTTCAGGAACACGATCGAGCCGTGCGTGTCGACCCGCCGGGTATCCTGCGCGCCGGACGGCTTGCCAAGAAAATCCAGCACGCGGTCCTGGTCGGTCGCGCCTTGATGCGGGGGCGGTGGCGTCATGGCTGCAACACCGCCGCGCCGACCAGATTGCCGCTGCGCAAGCGCGTCAGCGCCTCATTAGCCTGATCCAGCGAAAAGGTGGTCGTCGTCGTCTCGATGCCGGCCTCGCGCGCCACTTTGAGAAAATCCCTGCCGTCCTGGCGTGTCAGATTGGCGACCGAGACGATCTGCCGCTCCTCCCAGAGAATATCATAAGGAAAGGACGGAATATCCGACATGTGGATGCCGGCGCAGACCACGCGGCCGCCTTTGCGCAAAGCGCGCAAGGCCTGCGGCACCAAAGGACCAATCGGCGCATAGATGATGGCGGCGTCGAGCTCGGCCGGCGGCTTGTCGCCGGAGGCGCCCGCCCAGTCGGCGCCAAGCGACAGGGCGAGTTGTTGCGCCTCTATGTCGCCGTCGCGCGTGAAGGCGTAGATCTCGCGGCCTTGCCAGCGCGCGACCTGCGCGATGATGTGGCCGGCAGCACCGAAGCCATAGATGCCGAGGCGCTTGCCGTCGCCGGCCATCACCAGCGAGCGCCAGCCGATCAAGCCGGCGCAGAGCAGCGGCGCCAGCGCGACATCGTCGCCGTCCTCGCCGAGCGGAAAGCAATAGCGCGCATCGGCGATCAGGTGGCTCGCAAACCCGCCATCGCGCGTGTAGCCGGTGAAGCGTGGATGGTCGCAGAGGTTCTCCTTGCCTTCGCGGCAATAGGGGCAGGTGCCGCAGGTGAAGCCGAGCCAGGGCACGCCGACGCGCATGCCGGGCGCAAGGCCGTCGACAGCCTCGCCAAGCACATCGACGCGGCCGACGACCTCGTGACCGGGAACGATTGGATAGCGGATGTCGGGCAATTCGCCGTCGACGACATGCAGGTCGGTGCGGCAGACGCCGCAGGCGGAGACCTTGATGCGCACCTCGCTCGGTCCGGGCGACGGATCGGGGCGCTGCTCGCGCACGAGCGGCGTGTTAGGTGCCTGAAGAACCATGGCGTACATCAGCAACACCTCTCTGAGGCCACAGGGGAAACTTGCGGTCTTTTTTTTGCGTTGGTTCCAGTCTGCCGCGCATGCTCTGGGTCTCACTTGATTTCGCTCAACGCCCGTCCTTCGACAGGCCGTAGACAAGCATCTTGGTCATTCCGGGGCGATGCGCAGCATCGAACCCGGAATCCATTTCACCGCTTGCATATGTCGCAAGATGGATTCTCTGATGTGCGCTTGCACATCATAGTTCGCGCGTTGCGCGCCCCGGAATGACAGAAGGGATGCCGTAGCGCGGGTTCGACCTTCTCGGTGTGAAACTATGATCGGCAGCGCGGCACTCTTCGCCGTTCTCGCGCGTTATACGTTTGCGGGCGGGCCGAAGAGCGATACGGAGCAAGCATGGCTGTCGAGACGGAACTGAAATTTCGCGTCGCCGCGCGCAACCTCAAATCTCTCGCCGGCTGGCGCATTCCCGGCGGAAAAATGGGTGAACGGTCGGAGAGCGATCTGCTCTCGACCTATTTCGATACCGGGAAACACAAGCTGAAGCGCCACGGCCTGACGCTTCGCGTGCGGCAAAACGGCAGTACGAACATCCAGACGATCAAGTCGGCGAATGGCGCGCAGTTTGGCCGAGGCGAATGGGAAGCCGAGATCAAGAACGGCACGCCGGACCTTCGTGAGGCCGACAACACTCCGCTCGAGCCGCTCGCCTCGAGGAAGCTGCAACGCAAGCTGAAGCCCGTGTTCAAGACGGCGATTCATCGCACCACCGTTCCGCTCCGGACCAGGAGAAGCGAGATCGAACTCGCCATCGATCGGGGAAGGATCGTCGCGGGTCACCGAGCGAGCCCTGTCGAGGAACTCGAACTTGAGCTGAAACGCGGGCGGCTGGCCGATCTGTTCCGCGTTGCCAGAGCGATCGAGCAACGGTCGGGAGCCGAGCTCGACTTGCGGTCAAAATCGGACCGCGGCTATGGCCTCATGCGCGGTAGCGAGGAACCGGTCGTTTTCGCCGAGCCGATCGAGTTGGAAGCCGATATGACAGCGGGCGAGGCGTTCCACGTCATCGCGCGCGCGACGGTTCGTCATTTCTCTGGAAACGCGGATACCGTCCGCAATCTTGATGCGGAAGGCGTTCACCAGATGCGGGTAGGACTCCGGCGGCTGCGCGCGGCGATCTCGCTGTTCTCCAAGGTGCTGCCTCGTGCCAGGACGGGGGCCCTTAAGCGCGAGCTGAAGTGGCTCACGGCTGAGCTCGCGCCTGCGCGCGAAATCGACGTGTTCATCAAGGAGCAGGTCGAGCCGGTCACGCATGACCGCGCGCTGAGCCGTGGCGGCAAGGCCATCAAGGAGGAGTTCGGCGAGAAGCGCGCCAATGCCCTTGCGCGAGCGAAGAGGGTGGTGAGCTCGGAACGGTTCCGCAGGCTGCTGGTCGACACGCTGGAGTGGATCGAGTCGAAGCCGAACTCGCCAAACGCGCACGATGACGTCCCGATCGAAAAATTCGCGACCGACGTTTTGCACCGCCGTACCAGGAAGGCGCGCAAGCAAGGCCAGCATCTTGATCGGCTGTCGCCGCGCGCGCGGCACAAGCTCCGGATCAGGATCAAGAAGATCAGGTATGCGGTTGACTTCTTTGAGGCGCTTTTTCCGGCCAAGCGCGACCGAAAGCGGCTCAAGCGCCTGTCCAGCCATCTCAAGAAGATCCAGGATGCGCTCGGCGCGTTGAACGACTTTGTTGCGCATCGGAAGATGGCCATGGCGGCGGCGCTGCAGGCGCCGCGCGAGAACAGGCGGGCGCGTGCGCTTGCGGCCGGCGTGGTGGTTGGCCGCGAGGACAAGGCGATCAGGCCGCTGATCAAGTCCGCCCTCAAGGAGGCGCGACAGCTACAAGTGGTGTGAATTCGCGCTACTTCGATTTGTCCGATGTCGCGCGCTTGCTGCCAGCGATATCCGCCTCCCATCCGAACACGGAGCGGCCGCCGAGCGCGGGCGATCGGTTGCCTTCCTGCGCGACGAACGCATCGAAGGATGGGCCGGTTGCGGTTCGCTCCAAGAGGCGCGCCTGATTGTCGAGGCGCTTTAGCGCCTGTATCTCTTCGTCGCGGCCGAGGCTCGCCTGCTGCACGGCCGATTTCAGCACGCGGATGGTTTCGTCGTAGACCTTGATCGGCACCGGATAGGGATGGCGGTCCTTGCCGCCATGGGCGAGCGAGAACCGCGCGGGATCCTTGAACCGGTAGGGCGCGCCATGGACGACTTCGGCGACCATCGCGAGCGACTGCACGGTGCGCGCGCCGACGCCTGATGTCAGCAGCAGTTCGGGAAAATCGCGCGGGCCGCATTCGGCGGCTGCCGCCAGCGTGCCGTGCAAGCGGCGCGTGAACACGTCGCTGGCGCGCACGTCGTGATGCGCGGGCATGATCAGATGCGGCAGCTCCGGCTGCGGATCGGGCTGCTTCGAAAGCGCGGCATATTCGCGTGCGATACCGTCGGGGCCGAGCGCGCCGAGCAGATCGAGCTGTGCCGAGCGCGAGCGTTCGGCGCGGTGGTCGGTCAGGTTGATGATCTCGCCCTGCGTGGGACCGTCAATGGCGCTGTGCGGTTCGTCGACGAAGCTGCGCAGATTTTCGGAATGCCAGTGATAGCGGCGCGCCTGCCGCTTGTCGCCGTTCATGCCTTGCTGCACCACGGTCCACTTGCCGTCCTCGGTGACGAAGAAGCCGTGCAGATAGAGCTCGAAGCCGTCCTGGACGGCGGCGCTGTCGACCTTGGCCACCAGCCGGCTGGCGCGTGTCAGCGCCGCGCCATCGAAGCCGGTACGTTCGCCGAGGGCGGTCAATTCGTCCGGCGTGCGACGCGAGTTGCTGCCGCGGCCGCCGCAGACATAGATGCCAAGCTCGTCTTGCAGCGGCGGGAGCCCGCGCTTCAACGCGCCGATCACCGACGTGGTGATTCCAGAAGAATGCCAGTCCATCCCCATGACCGCGCCGAAGGATTGGAACCAGAACGGATGGGCGAGACGCTGCAGGAACTCCTCGCGCCCGTAATGGTGGACGATCGCCTGCGTGATGATCGCGCCGAGCGTGGACATGCGCTGGCCCAGCCACGCGGGCACGCGCCCGTTATGGAGCGGAAGATCGGCGCTGCCGGTTCGTCGTGCCATGGGGGTCCCGATGCGGAATCAGACGGAGTGTAGCAGTTCTTGCTGCGCCATAGGAGCGAGGTCGCGCCGAGTTTCGTAGCCCGGGTGGAGCGCAGCGCAACCCGGGACTTCTTAAGACTGCGTTGAGAGCGGCTCCGGGTTACGCTGACGCTCACCCGGGCTACGGCACTGGTGCGCCGCTCAGTCCCGCATCGTGCGCAAGGTGATGGAGTAGCGGGGTGCTTCGACGGCGGGGATGCTATGCTCCCAGATTTGCCTGGCCTCACCCGAGAGCAGGTAGATCGACCGGGGTTGCGCCTCCAGGGTGAAGCGCTCCCACTTGTCGCCGGCCGGGCGGCGGAAGCGGAACTTGCACGGCGATCCCAGCGACAGGCCGAAGATCCGGTCGAATTGCGGCTTGTCGCGGTGCCAGCCGATGCCGACGCCGGTCTCGTATTCGGTGCAGAGCGCCTGGGCGATCTCGGTCCCTGATCCGCCAAAGGCCTCGACCTGCCCGATCACGGGGCCAAGCCAGTCGGGGATGAAATCGGCCTCGCGTAGCCGGCGCTCCGTATAGTCGTAGCGGAAGCCGAACGAGGCCACCCGCCGCTTGCCCTGATATTGGCCGAACTGGAACGGCTGCAGCGGAAGCGCCGCGATGCGCGCGATCAGTTCCCGCTCGATGTCGGGCGAAAGGAAATCGGCGGCATAGCGCAGTCCCTCCGGCGCTGAAAACGCGGAGGAATTGTCGGCAAAAAGGGCGAGCTGCTCGGTCAGGCCGGCGGTCCTTATCTCGGCATGGCAGGATCGGCCCTTAATATAGGGCGGAACAGCGCGGCATGAAGGGGGCCGTCGATCGCATCGCCGGACCAGGTGCGGCGGCCCTTCACGCGCGCGTGCGTCACTCCGCGGCCATCTCCTGCGCGCCGCCGAGCAATTTCACATTGAGGCGGCCGCCGGCGAACAGCATGTCGTCGAGCGCCTCGTCGATGTCGGCTGATATCACCGACTTGCCGCCGTCGCGCGCGATGCTGGCCTGTGCGAGGCGCCGCATCAGCTCCTTGATGAAGGCGGCGCTGACGCCATCCGTGCGCCGCACCGCTTCATCGACGGTGCTCTCCTCAAGCGGCAGGTTCTTGCCATAGAGCCGCACGAGCTTGCCGCGGCCGATCGCATCCGGCAGCGGCACCTCGATCGCTTGGTCGATGCGGCCGGGCCGGCCGGCCAGCGCGCTTTCGAGCTCTTCGGGGCGATTGGTGGTGAGCACGAACAGGATGTCGGCATCCTCCTTCAACCCGTCCATCTCGTTGAGCAATTTGTTGAGCAGCGATTCCTCGCACGGGCCCATCAGTTCGCGGTCGCTGGCAATCAGGTCTACGTCTTCGATGACGACCATCGTCGGCTGCAGCAGCCGCGCCAGATTCATGTAGGCTTCGAGCAGCCCGATCTGTTCGGCGGTGATGATCAGCGTCGTATGTCCCGGCAGGTTGGTCGCGAGATAGCGGATGGTGTGAGTTTTGCCGGTGCCCGGCGGGCCATAGAGCAGGATGCCCTTGCGCGTCGACTGACCCAGTCGGCGCAGCGC
Organism: Bradyrhizobium sp. LeoA1Lang; assembly: GCF_055413685.1. Taxonomy (NCBI): domain Bacteria; kingdom Pseudomonadati; phylum Pseudomonadota; class Alphaproteobacteria; order Hyphomicrobiales; family Nitrobacteraceae; genus Bradyrhizobium; species Bradyrhizobium sp. LeoA1Lang. The sequence continues at coordinate 41,376 of NZ_JBVAPG010000046.1, forward strand.
GTCGCGGCTACCGACAAAGTTCAGAACATTGCGCTCAAGCAGTCTTAGGGTCGGTTCGGGCAGGATAACGGCCTCGCGATCGATCGGCGGCAACCGGTGCACCGTTACTCCCCTTGAGCGTCCGCGATATTCGGCTCCGCCGTCGAGCGAAAGAATCTTGCCGCGATAGGAGCGTGCTGCCTGCACCGCTTGCTCGAGTTCCGAAAAACAGCGCTGCACGAAGGTGTCGCCGGTTGCGCCGGTCGGCACCGCGATCTCGATCCGGATCGCGTCCTCGTTGCGGGATTCGCGATAAATTGATAGCAGCACCGCGTAGCGAAGCTCGCCAGCGCGGCACAGCCACAATCCGTTGTTAAGACATTTCACCGCCGCCGGCTCGCCGACGTCGACTTCATAATACTGCGGCGGAGCGATCACCGGCGCATTGCGCCCGTCATTCATCAATCCCGCAAAAGTCAGCGTCTCGTAGCGATATTCTTCGTGGACGCCGAAGAAGTGGATCGGTGAGGCGAGCAATCGGTCCAGCGCGACTTGAACGTCCGCACGCATATGACCCGGAAAGCCGCGCGCCCGCGTCACGAGCTGGTTGCGCGGAATGCCGGCAAAATGCCAATCAATCGCGACGTATGTGTATCTGAATTCTTCGCCCTGCAATTTTTCGGATGCATCCCTTGCCGCGAGCAGGCAATCGCTGCAGAGGCAGGCGATCTTGTCGCCGAGCTGCACCTCCTGCACCGGCGGCGGCGCGCCGCACAAATCGCATGGGCCGCTGGTCCTTACTGCCTCGCTGGTAATCTGAAGACGATGCCCGGCCGCGCTGATGCGCTGTTGCGCGGTTTTCCAAAGCGCCGCCGCGACCCGGGACGGATAAGGGCCGCAGGTGGCATTGCCTTGCTGGTCGATCTCGGCCGCGAACAGGATCGCCTCCCGTTCCGACTTGCCGAACACGGCGCGCAAGAGCTCCCTGACGAACTCCCGTGGCGTCTCATCATCATTGTGGAAGACAAACTGAAACGATTCGGCGCCGGTATACCCGTCGTCCATGAAATACCTCTTGTACGCAACTTAAGATCGAAAGAACAAAAAAAGAACATCACGAAACCTGCCCTTCGTCAAGCAGGCCAAACTAGAAAATGTCGGAGAGCTTTGCCGGAGGACGATTCGACACATCTTCGGCAGATTGACGGCGCACAGACCGCGATACCGATTCGCCGTTCGCGCGGGCCGCGCTTGTGAACTGCCTGTCGCTGCGACTTGATCAAATCGGCGGGCATGGTCCATAAGCGGCGTCCTCGCGACCGGTGGTTCGGTTGCTTCGAAGTGGTGCAGAGGGAATTGCGTGGCAAAGATTCATCAGCAGATTGCGCAAGAGCTTGGCGTGCGCGAACAGCAGGTCGAGGCGGCCGTCACGTTGCTCGACGGGGGCGCCACGGTGCCGTTCATTGCCCGCTATCGCAAGGAATTGACCGGCGCGCTCGATGACGCGCAATTGCGCACGCTGGAAGAACGGCTCACCTATCTGCGCGAGCTCGAGGAGCGCCGCACCGCGATCCTCAATTCGATTCGCGAGCAGGGCAAGCTCGATGCCGCGCTCGAAGCGCAGATCATGGCCGCCGACAACAAGGCGCGTCTGGAGGACATCTATCTTCCCTACAAGCCGAAACGTCGCACCAAGGCCGAGATCGCCAAGGAGGCCGGGCTCGAACCTTTGTCCGAGCTGTTGATGACGCAGCCGCAGCATGATCCGAAAGCGCAGGCGGCAGGTTTCGTCGATGCGGAGAAGGGCGTGGCCGATGCCGCCGCGGCGCTGGAAGGCGCGCGCGCGATCCTGGTCGAGCGCTTCGACGAGGACGCCGATCTGATCGGCGCGCTGCGCGAGGAGGTGTGGACGAATGCGCGCATGGTCTCAGCCGTGCGCAAGGGCAAGAAGACCGAGGGCGAAAAGTTCAAGGACTATTTCGACTTCAGCGAGCCGCTGCACAAGCTGCCGTCGCACCGCATCCTGGCGCTGTTCCGCGGCGAAAAGGAGGAGATTCTCGACCTGCAGATGCAGCCGGAGGCAGAGCCGCCGGTTGCCGGCGTGCCGAGTGCCTATGAATTGAAGATCATGAAACGTTTCGGCATTTCCGATCTCGGCCGTCCCGGCGACAAATGGCTGATCGAAACCGTGCGCTGGGCGTGGCGCACCAAGATCCAGGTGCATCTCAACATCGACCTGCGCATGCGGCTGTGGACGGCGGCGGAAACCGAAGGCGTGCGGGTGTTCGCCTCCAACCTGCGCGACCTCTTGCTGGCGGCGCCCGCCGGTGCGCGTGTCACCATGGGGCTCGATCCCGGCTATCGCACCGGCGTCAAGGTCGCCGTCGTCGATGCGACCGGCAAGGTGCTGGCGACGACAGCGGTCTATCCGCACGAGCCGCAGCGGCAATGGGACGAGGCGCTCGCGATCCTCGGTAAGCTCGCCATTCAGCATCGCGTCAACCTGATCGCGATCGGCAACGGCACGGCCTCGCGCGAGACCGATAAGCTCGCCACCGAACTGGTGAAGCGGCTGCCGGACTTGAAGATGACGAAGATCGTCGTCTCGGAGGCCGGCGCTTCCGTTTATTCGGCCTCTGCCTATGCGTCGGAGGAACTGCCCGGGCTGGACGTCACCCTGCGCGGCGCGGTGTCGATCGCCCGCCGCCTGCAGGATCCGCTCGCCGAGCTGGTGAAGATCGATCCCAAGGCGATCGGCGTCGGCCAGTATCAGCACGATCTCGGCGAAAGCAAGCTGGCGCGCTCGCTCGATGCCGTGGTGGAAGACTGCGTCAACGCCGTCGGCGTCGACGTCAACACCGCCTCCGTCCCGCTGCTGTCGCGGGTGTCGGGCATCGGGCCCGGCTTAGCGCAAAGCATCGTGCAGCACCGCGACTCGAACGGCCCGTTCAAGTCGCGCAAGGCGCTGAAGGAGGTGCCGCGGCTGGGGCCGAAGGCGTTCGAGCAATGCGCCGGCTTCCTGCGCATCAATGATGGCGAGGACCCGCTCGATACGTCCGGCGTGCATCCCGAAGCCTATCCGGTGGTGCGCCGAATTCTCGCAGCGACCAAGAGCGACATCAAGGCGCTGATCGGCAACAGCGAGATCGTGCGCCAGTTGAAGCCGCAATCGTTCGTCGACGAGACCTTTGGCCTTCCGACGGTCACCGACATCCTGCGCGAACTGGAAAAGCCCGGCCGCGATCCCCGTCCGGCGTTCAAGGCTGCGGTGTTCAAGGAAGGCGTCGAGGAGATCAAGGACCTCCGGGTCGGCATGATCCTCGAGGGCACTGTCACCAATGTCGCCGCCTTCGGCGCCTTCGTCGATATTGGCGTGCATCAGGACGGGCTGGTGCACATCTCGGCGATGTCCAGGACCTTCATCAAGGATCCGCGCGAGGTCGTCAAACCCGGCGACATCGTCAAGGTGAAGGTGCTGGACGTCGAAGTCGCCCGCAAGCGCATCGCGCTGACGCTGCGGCTCGACGACGAGACCGGCAAGAAGGATTCGAAGGGCTCATCGCGCGACGGTGCTCGCGGGCCGATGACGTCCTCTGCCCCGCGCAAGCAAGAACAGCCCGGCAACGCCTTCGCCGACGCCTTCCGTCGCGCCAACGAGAAGAACGGCAAACCGTTGCGCTAAGCGGAGGCAGCCTCCGCGGGCTGATCTCTCATCGTGCTCGCGGACGCAGCCACTCACTCCAAACCTCTTCCCGTCCAGGACGGGAGACGTGCCATCGCTCGCCTTTATCAGGATCAAGCACGGAAGATAACTTTCGTGTCAGAATCTGTCACCGTTGTCAGTTGAAGTCGAAGGAAGATTTGGCTCTCCTGATCCTTCTCTTGTCGCGACGTGATGCGTCGCTGCAATTCAACCAGGAGGAATCGGGATGAAGAGCAAGCTCGTCAATTCCCTTATCGCGGGTGCGCTCACGACCGCGCTTGCGCTGGCATCGCCGGCCTTCGCTCGCGGAGGCTTCGGGGGCGGCGGCGGTGGCGGCTTTCATGGCGGCGGCATGGGCGGTGGCTTTCACGGCGGTGGCATGGGCGGCGGCTTTCACGGCGGCGGCTTTGGCGGAGGCTTCCGCGGCGGTGGCTTCGGAGGCGGGATGCATGCCATAGGCGGAGGTCCGCGTTTCGGCGGCATGGGCGGAGGACCGCGTTTTGCCGCCATAGGCGGAGGACCGCGTTTTGTGGGTGGGCGGTTTGCCAGTGCGCGGTTCGCGAATGCTGCATTCGCGCCTCGCTTCGCGAGCCCTGCCTTTCGAGGCGCAGCCTTTCGAAGCGCAGCCTTCCGGCATGGCTTCCATAACCGCTTCTTCCGCAACCGCTTCAATCGCTTTGCGTTCATCGGCGTGCCCTTCGCCTACGCCGCCTACGCCGGCTACTACGACGACTGCTGGACCAGAGTGTGGACGGGATATGGACTGCAGTGGGTCAACGTCTGCGGGTACGACGGTTACTACTGACTGCCGAACGACGGTGTGATGATCGCGCCAGGGTACCTTCCGGCGAAGCCTCGCCGGGTGGCCTTGGGTAATCGTCACATTCATGTGAGCCGTCCCGCGCAACCATCGGAGTACGATGAGCGTCTCCGACAAAGCCAGTTGCGCGACGTCCTGGTCTGCAGGAACGCCGCGCGTTCGTGGCCAGTCATTCGGAAGAAGACCATGACGGCAGGTCATCGCCGCATTCTGGTCGTCGAGGACGACCCGGAAACCGCCGGCCAACTCGCCGAGCAACTCACGAGCAGCGGCTACGAGGTGGATCTGGCCGCGAGTGGCAACGAAGCCCTGCGCCGCGGCACGTCTCGCGACCATGCCCTGATCACGATCGACCGCATGCTTCCCGACATCGATGGCCTCGCGGTCATGCGTCAATTGCGCGACGGTGGCGTCGCCGCTCCCTTCCTGATCATCAGCGCGCTCGGCGAGGTCGATGATCGGGTCCGTGGCCTGCGCGCCGGCGGCGATGATTATCTGGTCAAACCTTTCTCCTTTGTCGAATTGCTGGCGCGGCTGGAAGCGCTTGGCCGGCGCAGCGAAACCATCGCCAAGGACACCATCCTGCGGGTCGGCGATCTCGCCATCGACCTGATCTCGCGCACCGCCAACCGCCGCGGCAAGGACATTCCGCTGCTCCCGCGGGAATTTCAGCTTCTGGAGTATCTGGTCCGCAACGAAGGCCGCGTCGTCTCCCGCGCGATGCTGCTGCAGCACGTGTGGGATCTTCACTTCGATCCCTCGACCAATATCATCGACGTCTATGTCGGACGCGTGCGTCGCAAGGTCGACGACCAGCAGGCCTATCCGTTGATCCATACCGTCCGCGGCATGGGGTACTGTCTCCGTGCTCCTGGCTGATACACTGAGGTCAACGACCTTCAAGCTGGCGCTGGCCGCGATCGTGACCTTTGGCGTAATCGCCTCCGCCATCTTCATCTATGTCTATCTGTCTACTGCCTCTTTCGTGCGCAGCCGATCAGATCAGGCCATCATGGCCGAATATTCCAGTTTGCTCGGCGCTTACGAGCGATCAGGACGCAGGGAACTGATTGAGCTGATCCGAAATCGGATAGCTGGCAGCAGTTCTGCAGAACACGTGTATCTCCTGGTCGATCATGCATCGGCCGTTCTCGCCGGCAATCTCGACAAATGGCCTTCGCCGGCCACGGCAGCGCAGGGATGGACGGAGTTTCATGCCCCTCGTGCGTCGGATGCAGCAAGTCAATCGCGGTTTCGCGCCATGTCTGCAACGCTGCCGGGCGGCGATCGCCTGCTGGTGGGAACTGATATCAGCGACCTCGACAGCTTTGCCGCCAAGATCTGGGCGGCGGTAATTGCGATCATTTTCTTGATGTTTGTGATTGCGGTGGTGGCGAGCATCCTGGTCACGCAGCGAACGGTGGGACGAATAGAAGAGATCAACGCGACCAGCCGGGCCATCATGCAAAGCGGCCTCGACAAGCGAATTCCGCTGCGCGGCAGTCATGACGAATGGGATCGCGTGGCGGAGAACCTGAACCTGATGCTCGATCGCATCGAGGCCTTGATGGGCGACGTCAAGCAGGTGAGCGACAATGTCGCGCATGATCTGCGGACGCCGCTCACCCGGATGCGCGGACGGCTGGAGAAGGCCTTTCACGGCGGGCGTATCGGCGAGAACGATCAAGCGCTGATCGGCGACACGATCGCGGACCTCGATGCTGTCCTGGGGATGTTTTCGTCGATCACGCGGATCGCGCATATCGAGACCCAGGTGCGCAAGGGCGCGTTTCGCAACGTGAACCTGGTCGAGATCGCAAGCGAGGTCGTCGAGCTCTATGATGCCGCGGCGGAGCGCGATGGCACCGATCTTTCCATAACTGGCGACCGCGAGGTGCGGGTGACCGGCGACCGCGATCTCCTGTTCGATGCGATCGCCAACCTCGTGGACAATGCCATCAAGCACGGCCGCGCCGGTGGCAAGATCGTGGTCGCCTGCGAAAATGTCGATGACGGGGCCGTCATTGCGATCACGGATGACGGGCCCGGAATTCCCCAGTGCGAACGCGACCATGTCTTCAAGCGATTTTACCGGCTCGAGCAGAGCCGCTACACGCCTGGAAACGGCCTTGGACTGAGCCTAGTCGCCGCGGTGGCCAACCTTCATGGCGCCCGGATCGAGATGCTCGATCATTCACCGGGTCTTCAGTTCAAGCTCTGGTTCTCGGCGCCGGCGAGTTAGCGGAATTGTCTGTCGACAACAGGCCAGTGAAGAGCGGACGGGCGTAGAGCCGAACCGCCGTCTCCGGGGTGATACCAGGCGCCCATCGCTGCAACTCGGACGCTGCATTGACCATCGTCGACACGAGCTGCGCGGCAATGGAGGCGTCGAGCGTGCGCACCTGGCCCTGTTCCATTCCTTCCACGATAAACCTGCCGAAACGCTCGGTGAGGCGGTTGAGCCCGGCCTGGGCATCCTTTCGCCGGCCGAGCGGGAGCGCACCCCAGGCAGTGATCCGCAGCAGGGGTCCCTGATCGGACAGTTGAAAGCGGACAAGCTCCCGCGCGCTCGTGCAGAGGCGAGCCCAACCGGATGGGCTGCGCTCGATGGCGAGCGACTGCATTCTCCGGACCACGTCAAAGGTTCGTTCGAAGCAGGCGAGGATCAATTCGTCCTTGCTCGTGTAGTGATGATAGAACGATCCCTTGGTCAGGTTGAGGCTGCTCGCGATCCTTTCCAGCGATGCGCCGCGATAGCCCTGTTCATTCACCATCATGGTGGCCGCGCGCAGAAAGGCCTCTGGAACGACGTCCCGTGCGGTCGCAGCTCGCGGCCAACCGAGCTCGGGCGCTCCGCCTTCCCGCCAGGATTTGGGGGACCGAGCAAGGCCATCGATCAGGATCGCAGACATCCTTTCAGCCGCCGGCCGATAGTCGGACGGCTCATAGCGTGAGATCCACGCCCGCATCATGTTGACGAGCGACAGCAGGAGGTGGGCTCTCGCATTTCGCGACAGGCGATCTTCCGCCGACTCGCTGCGGGGAAGCAGCGAGCGCACGCTGCGGAACAGATCGTTGTAGGCGTCGAACACGCGACGTGCATGGGATCCGGTCAGTGCGCGGATATCGTTGAAGAACACCAGCTCGTCCCGCGTGCCGGTGGCGATCTCCGCCAAGAGATCGGCGTAGCCGCATACGTAGCTGCGGATTCTGTCTTCCGGCCGGCTCTCCCGTGCCGCGTCGAGGACCACGGTTTTGGTTGTCTCTATCGCCGCGAGCAGACATGCCGCCGCGAGGTCTTCCTTGCGGCGATAGTAGTAGGTGATGCTGTGGGTCAGGAGGCCGACATCCGCTGCGATCTCGGCAAGGGTCGCGCCCTTCAGGCCATCGCGGTTGAACAGGCGCGCCGATGTTCCGATGATCGCCTCGCGCCGCTTCAGGTATTTTTGCGTGTACCGAGCCGGATCACTGCGCCGCGTCGACCTCTCGGACGGCATTATTGTGCGGCCATGTCGTGGAGGTGGCAGGCGACGGCCCGACCGGCACCGAGGTCGCGCAGCGCAGGATCCTCGTGTCGACAGCGATCCATCGCAAGCGGACAGCGCGTGTGAAAGCGACAGCCGGACGGCGGATTCATGGCGCTCGGCACCTCGCCCGAGACCGGAACGCGTTTGCGGGTGGCCTCGACGACGGGATCTGCGACCGGCACGGCCGCCAGCAGTGCCTGGGTATAAGGATGGAGCGGCTTGCGATAAATCTCGTCCCGTGCCGCGATTTCAACGATCCGCCCAAGGTACATCACGGCGATGCGGTCACTGACGTGGCGGACCACGGCAAGGTCATGGGCGATGAAGAGATAGGCCATGCCGAGCCGCTGCTGCAGCTCGACGAAGACGTTCACGACCTGGGCCTGGATCGAGACATCAAGCGCGGACACCGGCTCATCGCAGATGATCAGCGCGGGCTCGAGCGCCAGCGCGCGCGCAATGCCGATCCGCTGTCGTTGACCGCCGGAGAATTCGTGCGGGAAGCGGTCGGCCATGTCGGGCAGCAGGCCGACGGTCCGCATCAGTTGCGCGATCCGTTGATCAAATGCCTTCCTGTCGTTCGCGAGGCCATGAACCTCGAGCGGTTCGCCGATGATATCGCGGACCTTCATGCGCGGATTGAGCGATCCGAACGGATCCTGATAGACCATCTGCATGCGCCGGCGCAGCGGACGGAGGCTGGACTTGTCGAAATGGGTAATGTCCTGGCCTTCGAACTCGATGCGCCCGCCGGACGGCTCCAACATCCGCAGGATTGCAAGGCCCGTCGTCGATTTTCCGCAACCGCTCTCGCCGACAAGGCCAAGCGTCTCGCCGCGTTTCAACTGGAAGGAGACGCCGTCGACGGCCTTTACCGTCGCCACCTGCTTGCGGAACACCGCGCCCTTGTGCACGGGGAAGTGCACCTGCAGATCATCGACGCGGAGGAGGACATCGACCTCAGACATGTGCAGGTGTCTCCAGCCAACAGGCGGCCTGGTGTTGCGGTGCTATCGCGGCCAGTGCCGGCCGCTCCCGGTGGCAAAGGTCCGTGGCCTGCCTGCAGCGCGGCGCGAACGCGCATCCTGTCGGCAGCCTGGCGAGGTTGGGCGGCTGTCCGTCGATCGGCACCAGGCGCTTGCTGGTGTCGCCGTCGAGCCGCGGCACCGACGCCATCAGGCCGCGCGTATAGGGGTGGCGGGGATTGGCATAAAGCTCGCGCGCCGGCGCCTGTTCCACCACGCGCCCCGCATACATCACGACGACGCGGTCCGCATATCGTGCGACCACTCCGAGGTCGTGCGTGATCAGGATCAGCGAGCAATGGGAACTTTGGGCGAGATCCTTCAGGAGATCGAGGATCTGCGCCTGAACCGTCACGTCCAGCGCCGTGGTCGGCTCGTCAGCGATGATCAGCCGTGGCTCGCAGGCCAGCGCCATCGCGATCATGGCACGCTGGCGCATGCCGCCCGAGAACTGATGCGGATAGGCGCGGAGCCGCGATTCCGCATCCGACATCCGCACCCGTCCGAGCAGTTGCTTGGCCGTGCCGAGCGCCGCATCCCAGGGCTTGCGCCGATGGACATTGATCGGTTCGGCAACCTGCAATCCCACCGTGAGCACCGGATTGAGCGAGCTCATCGGCTCCTGGAAGATCATGGCGATGCGGTTGCCGCGTATCTCCATGATCTCGCGCTCGGAGAGCTTGGTGAGATCGGTGCCTTCGAAAAGGATCTCGCCGCTTTCGATCCGGCCGGGCGGCGAGGGGATCAGACGCAGGATCGACAGCGCGGTCACGCTCTTGCCTGAGCCGGACTCGCCGACAACAGCCACCGTCTCGCCTACGCCGACATCGAAGGAGACATCATCGACGGCAGTCACCGCCCCCCGCCCGCGACCGAACCGGGTCACGAGGTTGCGTACGCTAAGGAGAGGTTTGGCTGCCGTCGTCATTGCAAGGCTCACCGTTCCTAATAACCAAGCTTCTTCTTCAAGCCCTGATCGATCCAGAGTCGAGCATGGATGGGACCGGGTCGCTCGGAGCCGACACGCAGTTCGCCGCCATAGTTCTTCACCCACGGCCACCATGCCGTATAGAAGTAGTCGACGGGCAGCCAGATATAGGGGGCCTTGTCCACGATGTCGCGCGTCAACGCCTTGATCATCTCCTGGCGCTTGGACTCGTCCCGCTCCAGGTAGACGTCGTTCATCTTCTTGTCGAACTCTGGATCGGAGTATTGCGACGGATTCCAGGTCTGCTTGGTGACGAAGCTCTTGCGGATCGACGTCGTGGGATTGGTGTGGCCGTTGCGCATGAAATAGCCCGCGGCGTTGGTCTTCGTCGTCATGGCGGAGAGGAAGGCGCCATATTCCATCGGCTGGATCTCCAGCTTGACGCCCACTTTCTCTAGATAAGCCGCAACCAGCGGCAGCAGATCCATGTGATCCGGCGAGCAGGAGCAGACCTGGACCTTGAAGGAGAAGCCGTTTGGGTATCCGGCCTCCTTCAGCAAGGCCTTCGCCTTGTCAGGATTGTAGGTGAAGAGCTCCTTCACGCTGTCGGGCATGCTCTCCAGCGGCTCGTAATAGCCGATGTAGTCCGGATGCATGGGATAGGCGAACAGTTCGGCATTGCCATTATAGTAGGAGGCCACGATCTCCTTCTTGTTGACCGCCATGTTCAGGGCGCGTCGCACACGAATGTCGTCGAACGGCTTGGTGTCGACGCGCATGGCGAGGAAGGTGCCGCCGGTCCCGAGCGAACGCGACCACTGCAATTGGGGCGCACTCTTCTTCAATTCGTCCACGGCGGTCCATCTGATCGATTCGAGAAGGTCGAGCTTGGCAGTGCGGAGCGCGGTGAGGTATGTGGCCTCGTCCTTTATGGTGCGATAGACGATCTTGTCGACGAACGGCAGCTTGTACTCCTGGCCGCCGATCTTTTCCTTGTCCCAGTAGATAGGGTTCTTCGAGAATGTGACGGCGTTGCCCTGGACATAGTCGGTCAGCATGAATGGGCCGGTGCCGTTGGCGTTCTTCCAGTTGCCGGCGCCGGCGTCGACCACTTCCTTCGGCACGATGCCGGAATAATAGCCCCAGCCGAAACGGTAATCCCACTCGGCGTGATAGTTGTTGAAGGTAAAGACGACCGTATGCGGGTCGGTCGCCTCGACTTTCTGCACATGATCGAAATAGGTTGGGACCTTCTTCGGGCTCTTGTCGAGGCGGTAGTAGCTCTGCACGACGTCGTCGGCGACGAGTTCGCGTGAGGCCATCACGCCCGGCTTTTCGGGAAACATGACGCCCTTGCGGAGCTTGACCTCGACTCGGAGTGGATTTTCCTTCCATTCCCAGCTTTCCGCGAGTTCACCCTTGATGGCGTCGCTCGGCAGCCAGGCGTCGGGCACGAAGCTGTATTTGCCGCCGTTGCGCTTGGCCTTGGAAAGATCGCCGACAAAGAGCTGTTCGTACATCAGCCCGGTGTCCTGCTGGAATTTCCAGGTCCAGTCGGCGGGATCCCACGACAGGGGCGACAGGGTCACATAGACCATGCCGATGTTGAGCGTGCCGCCCGCTTGCGGCTTTTCATCCGCCAGGGCTGGCGACTGCGCCAGGCCAAGCGTGGCCGCGATGGCCAAACCTCGCGCGAAACCGCCGAACGTCGTCTTCCGATCCATGTTCCTCTCCCTCCTCTTTGTTTGTTTTGTATGGCCGCCGGCTATCGCGATCCGCGCATGCGCGGGTCGAGCAGGTCGCGCAGGGCATCGCCAAAGACGTTGGTGGCATAGACGACGATGGTCAGGCAGAGCCCCGGCGCCAGGGCCAGCCATGGACCCTGGAACATGTACGTTCGCCCGCTGCCCGACAGCAGTCCGCCCCAGGTCGGCGCCGGCGGGGGAACGCCAAGACCGAGAAACGACAGTCCGGATTCGACGAGGATCACGGCGCCGACGCGGGTCGTGAACAGCACGATGATCGGCGGCATGATGTTGGGCAGGATATGCCGCCAAAGGATACGGCTGGTGGAGGCACCGATCGACTGGCTGGCGTGCACATACATGTGCTCGCGCACGGAGACGACGGCGCCGCGTATGATGCGGGAGCCGGCGATGCCGAAGGCAAGGCTCAACACGCCGATGATCTGCGGCATGCCCGGACCGACCACGGAGACGACGGCGATCAGGATCACGAGTTCGGGAAAGGACATGTAGGCATCGACGAACCGCTGCGTGATCATATCGAAGCGGCCGCCGAGATAGCCTGTCAGCGCGCCGATCAGCACCGAGATCACGGTTGCAAGAAACGCGGCCGAGAAACCGATGATCACCGAAAGGCGGGCGCCATACAGGCAGCGCGAGAACAGGTCCCGGCCGAGATTGTCGGTGCCGAAGAGATGCGCCCACGACGGCGGCTTCAACCGCTGTATGGGATTGATCTCGTTGAAGCCATAGGGCGCCAGCACATCCGCGAACAGGCCGGCAAAGACGAACAGCAGAAAGATGATCCCGGCCGCGGCACCAAACGGCTTCTCGCGGAACAGGCGGCCCAGAAACTGCAGTGCCGGGTTGCGTCTGCTCTCCTGGCCGACGGAGGGATTGGCCTGTTCGATCGCCGTCATCTGGTCCTCACCCGGGGATCGAGCAGGCCGTAGCTGAGATCGACCATGAGGTTGATGAGCATCACTGCGAGTCCCACCGTCAGGAACACGCCGGTGATGATCGGGTAGTCTCGCTGATTCACCGCCTCGAGCAGGAGAAGCCCCATGCCGGGGATGACGAAGATCTGCTCGATGATGATGGCGCCGCCGATCAGCAAGGGGGCCTGGAGGCCCACGAGCGTAATCACGGGAATGAGGGCGTTGCGCAAGGCGTGGCGCATGATGACGAGGCGTTGGTTGAGACCCTTGGCGCGGGCGGTGCGGATGTAGTCCTGGCGCAGCACCTCCAGCATCATGGTGCGCGTCATGCGCATCGTGACAGCCGACAGGCTCGCGCCGAGAACCAAGGCCGGCACGATCATCTGCTTGAGGTTCTGGATCGGGTCGTCGGCGAACTTCACGTAGTTCACTTCGGGCGACCAGCCCCACCAGATCGATGGGAACACCATCACCATGGTGCCCATCCAGAAGCTCGGCACGGCCAGCAGGAGAATCGAAAACGAGCGCGCGACGAAATCGCCTACCGTGTCCTGCCGAACGGCGGAGTAGACGCCGATCGGAAGCGCGATCACGAGGCCTACCGCGAGCGCGATAACGCCGAGCTCGAAGGTGACAGGCAGGCGCTGCAGGACGAGTTCGAGGACCGGGGTCGATTGCCAGAGCGACCGGCCGAAATCGCCTTTCAAGATGCCGGCGATCCAGATCAGGTATTGTTCGGCCATAGGCTTGTCGAGGCCGAGCGCATGAACGAGCTGTTCGCGGCTCAGCTTGTCAGCCGCCAGATCGTTCTGGCTCAGCATCATGTCGATCGCGTCGCCCGGAATCATCCGTACCGTGGCGAACACGATCAGACTGGCAAATAGCAGCGTGGGGATCAGCGCCAGCAGCCGGCGCACAATGTAGCCGTACAAGGGCTTACCCGCTGATGGTAGCAGCCATCGAGCATTCCGGAAGTTCGAAAAAAATGTTCGTTAGCTTCACCTTGCAGTCCTCCCTCTTGCAATCGGTCTGCTGCCGATTTTTCGTGAGGAGAAATTCGCCGCTCAACTTGCGTTGCAACGCGGCAATTTCTGGCGTTTCCTCACTGTTGTTAGGATCGTATCACCGCTTAGCGCGCTTGCAACAGCTTCGTGGATGAGACGACTGCCTCCGAGCGCGCTGGCAGCTACCATACTCGGTTTTTGAAAATGCAGGTGCGGCTCGTGGCCGCAGTGGGGTCACGATCAGGGCGCCGGAAGAAAGTTCCTGGAGCATGATGAGATGAGGTCGAATCGTATCCGCGATGAACGCTGCGCTCCCTCTCCCGCAAGCGGGAGAGGGCTGGGGTGAGGGTTTCTCCGCATTGGGATTCCCCGAATGGAGAGAGCCCTCACCCGGCGCTACGCGCCGACCTCTCCCGCAAGCGGGAGAGGTGACTCTCAAGGCCGCTCCGCGGTGAGGTTGCCGAAAGGGAGGTGCAGGTTCTCCAGTTCTGTGCGTCAAGTTCAGCAAAATCGGTCATGGGGTCCGGCCAAGCCATCCCCTCGGAGCCGCCGTCGCTCGCTCGCCCCAAGCGCAGCGCTGGCGAGCGACGGCGGCTCCGAGGGGTGGCGT
>NZ_JBVAPG010000470.1:0-670 GCF_055413685.1 Bradyrhizobium sp. LeoA1Lang
GCCTTCGTGGTAACGCTTGTCATGGCGTGGTCTCCAGCCCGGCGCGTCAACGCCGGGTGATTCGAGGTTGATCACCCCGGAGACTACGCCACTTTCAATTCCAACCGCTTTTCGGACGGCACCCAGCTTCGACCAGTCGGGATTGCCGGAAAACAGGTCGGCGTCCCACCAGACGTCGCCGGCTTCCAGCGCCTCGCGCTCGGTGTCCGACATGGCCGGCATCACGCCGCGGGCGAACCCGAAGATCGGCTTAGTGATGACATCGCGGCGGAAACTCATGGCAGTATCCTCGAGATCGGCGACGCGTTCCGGCATATTTTAGCGGAAAGTGGCCGACAGAAGTGAACGCTTCGCTGGCAAATTGGCGCGAATTGACGCGGACGATATAACGACCGAAGCGCGGTGCCAGTTCCGGATGAGGTAGGCGCGGCTTGCCGGATGCACCTCGCCCCGCTTGCGGGGAGAGGTCGGATCGCATCGAAGATGCGGTCCGGGTGAGGGGGAGCCTCCGCGAGTCCGTCTGTCGCCGTGATCGCGGAGAGAGCCCCTTGTATCTGCACGGGCATGATTTGTGCGATGGAAGCGATTTAGCGTCTTGGCCGGTGGCCACCGGCCAAGACGCGTGGCGAAGTCGCCCGTTACCCCCTCCGGCCACAACCGTGGATGAGCT
>NZ_JBVAPG010000471.1:0-669 GCF_055413685.1 Bradyrhizobium sp. LeoA1Lang
AACGCTTCAGTTTCGAGAAGCAGCATTCGATTAGATGACGCTCGGCATAGAGGGGTTTGTTGAGCGGATATTTGATTGCCCGTGAGGGGTTGTTCGGAATGACGGCTTGAGCGCCTTTTGCGGCGATCGCGGATCGCAAGGCATCGGAATCGTAGGCGGCATCGCCCATCACGACCTCCGCCGGGAGCCCCTCGATGAGCGGCTGGGCCTGAGGCGCATCGCCGGCTTGACCTGCCGTTAGGAAGAAGCGGACCGGGCAACCTAAGCCCCGGACAGCCATATGGATTTTTGTCGTCAGGCCGCCGCGCGAACGCCCGATGGCCTGATTTTGAGCCCCCCTTTTGCGCCGCTGGCGTGCTGGTGGGCGCGGACGATGGTGGAGTCAACGATCAGGTATTCGAAGTCCGGATCATCCGCGAGCGCTTCGAACATACGTAGCCAGACCCCCTTGGCGCTCCACCGGCTGAAGCGCCGGAAGACGCTGTTCCATTCGCCAAACGCTTCGGGCAGATCACGCCACGGCGAACCGGTTCGCACGATCCATAACACGCCCTCGACAAACATCCGGTTGTCGCGGCCTGTCGAACCACGCTGGTCCGGCCGACCGATGATCAAGCCGGAGATACGGTCCCATTGCGTGTCGTTCAGAACGAGCCGATCCAGAACCCC
>NZ_JBVAPG010000472.1:0-664 GCF_055413685.1 Bradyrhizobium sp. LeoA1Lang
GCGATCTTTGCCTTCAGTGCCGCGTCGATCTTGCGTCTCGTCTTTGTCGTCATCATGCGCTCCGTCTATCAAACGGAGCAGCCCCTTCCAACTAAGCACGTGGTCCCACAATCGGGGTCCATTTCAGCTTGCCCCAGTCGCGGACGACCCATATGCGACGTCCACCTGACTTATCGACGAAACGCCCGAAAGCCGTCCCCGAGTGTTGTGCCGCTCCGATCGCGTCGTGGGGGAGTGGAGCGGCTTCGACCATTAAGTTGCTCTGCAGCGGCGTCACTCTTGCGATTTGAAAAGTACCTTGTAAGCATTACTTTGAGCGGAGATACCGCATTTATCATCGTGGAAAACCTGCTGTACCGTGTATCCTGGACTCCACAAGTAAGCTTCCGCTGCGCTTTCGTGCTCTATATCGGGCGACGGCTGCGAGCGAACTACGTTTGGTGGCAAAGGAGGATCAGGAAACGGCTGTCCCTTTATTACTTTCCCTAATGTTGGAGAGCACGCAAAAATCGGCTTATTTGCCCAGTCATCTCGCTCGAGGGTGCCGTCCGAAAAGCGGTTGGAATTGAAAGTGGCGTAGTCTCCGGGGTGATCAACCTCGAATCACCCGGCGTTGACGCGCCGGGCTGGAGACCACGCCATGACAAGCGTTACCACGAAGGCT
>NZ_JBVAPG010000473.1:0-662 GCF_055413685.1 Bradyrhizobium sp. LeoA1Lang
TCGCGCAGGGAAAGCCGGAATGCTTCGGTTGAACCTGTGGTCCTACCCCCGTGCTTTTTGTTGCACGGGACCCACGGGTGCAACCAGCACCCGGCTTTCCCTGCGCCCTCTGATATCGAGGAGGGCGAAACGAGATGCAAAGCTCGGGCAATACATGCCGCGAGAATGCAGATTCACGTTTTTTCCTCAAACTCTATCGTCATGCCCCGCGAAAGCGGGGCATCCAGTACTCCGCGGCCTCTCGGCTCAAGCACGGCCGTCTCTGGAATACTGGATCGTCCGGTCAAGCCGGACGATGACAGCCGAGAAGCTGTTTGAAATTTGAATCGGAATGCCAGCCCCCTCATCGCGAGCGGAGCGAAGCACTCCATCACGCCACTTGAAGAGGCATGGATTGCTTCGCTGCGCTCGCAATGACGATGGTGGAGAGAGTGTGCGGGACAACGCTTTCCCGGTGCCCGTTGATGCGCCCTCGCCCCTTGTGGGAGAGGGCTGCTCCGGCGTCGGCAATGAAACTCATTTGGGTGAGGGGTCGCTCTCCACGAGTACCGTCGCTTGTGGAGACAACCCCTTGTATCTGCACGGGCATGATTTGTGCGATGGAAGCGATTTAGCGTCTTGGCCGGTGGCCACCGGCCAAGACGCGTGGCGAAGTCGCCCGT
>NZ_JBVAPG010000474.1:0-651 GCF_055413685.1 Bradyrhizobium sp. LeoA1Lang
TTTGGGTTTCCACACTCGAACCATCGGAGAGTCTGATGCAAGCATCGACCAAGAGCACGCCCACCGCCGGCCATTGTGGCACGATTTTCGTTGCGATCGAACTCAGTCAGAAGACGTGGCTGGTGACACTGCACAGTCCGGATCGGGACCGGATATCGCGCCACAAGCTGGAAGGCGGCGATCACGCCGGGCTGCTGGCGCTGATCGAGCAGGTCAGGGCCCGGGCGACTTCGAAGCTTGGCGCGGCGCCGCGGGTGGTGAGTTGCTACGAGGCCGGCTATGACGGCTTCTGGCTGCACCGGCGGCTGGAAGCGGCTGGGATCACGAACTTCGTGTTCGACCCGGCGAGCATCGCGGTGGAGCAACGGTCGCGGCGGGCGAAGACAGACCGGATCGACGGCGAGCTTCTGCTGCGCACCTTGATGGCCTATTTGCGGGGCGAGCCGCGGGTGGTGCGGATCGTCCGGGTGCCGAGCGTGGCCGAAGAGGACGCCCGGCGGGCCAGCCGCGAGCGCGAGCGACTGGTGACGGAGCAGACCGCCCATACCAACCGGATGAAGGCGCTGCTGCGTCTGCTGGGTCTGGCGGTCGGGGCCCTGCGACGGCGCAACTGGCTCGCCTGGCTGGAGCAGCAGCGGGACTGGCAAGGGC
>NZ_JBVAPG010000475.1:0-644 GCF_055413685.1 Bradyrhizobium sp. LeoA1Lang
TGTCTCGCCTCGTTGATTGATCGATCGCTCCATCTGCTCTTGCAGCTTCCGGGTCGGCCGGCGCGCGAGCCCGCCGGTCGGCCAATCTTTGTCAGGCGGCGGTTGCCGGCATGGCATTCATCCGCGCCGCGTCGTAGCTCTCGCCGGTCACCATCAGCTTCCAGGCGATGCGGGCCACCTTGTTGGCGAGCGCCACGGCGGCCAGCTTGGGCGGCTTGCGCTTGAGCAGCGCGACCAGCCAGCCCCAGGGATGGCCACGGCCGTGCCGCGCCTGCTGGATCACCGCGGTCGCCCCGACCACCAGCAGGCGGCGCAGGTCCTCGTCGCCGGCCCGCGTGATCTTGCCGAGCCTGGTCTTGCCGCCGGTGGAATGGTCCTTTGGTGTGAGGCCGAGCCAGGCGGCAAAGTGCCGGCCGGAGCGGAACGCGGCTGGATCGGACGTCTTCATTACCATCCTGGTCGCAATGATCGGGCCGATCGAGGGGATCTGCGCCAGGCGCCGACTGAGGGCATTGGCCCGGTGCCAGGCCAACAGCTTGGCCTCGATCTCCTTCAGCTCGGTCCCGAGCCTTGCGTATTCACGCCCCTGCACCACGAACAGCTCACGCGCCAGCTCCGGAAGATTCTCGTCCTGCGCAATCCGC
>NZ_JBVAPG010000476.1:0-635 GCF_055413685.1 Bradyrhizobium sp. LeoA1Lang
TCGGTCGCGACGATCGAGCGCCGGCTCTCAGCGCTGGCCTGGAACTATACGCAGCGCGGGACGCCCTTGGACCGCATGGACCGGCACATCGCGACCGTGCTCGCCGGGATCCGCAACACCCACGCTGCCCCGCCCCGGCAGAAGGAGGCGGTTCTGCCGGAAGACGTGATCGCCATGCTCGAGACACTCAATCGCGGCACGCTGCGGGGCTTAAGGGATCGCGCCATGCTGCTGCTCGGCTTTGCCGGCGGCCTGCGGCGCTCGGAGATCGTCGGCCTGGATTGCGGCCGCGAGCAGACCGAGGACGGCCGCGGCTGGATCGAGATCCTCGACAAGGGCATGATCGTCACCCTGCGCGGCAAGACCGGCTGGCGCGAGATCGAGATCGGCCGCGGCTCATCGGACGCGACCTGCCCGATCGTCGCTCTGCAGACCTGGCTGAAGCTGGCCCGGATCGGTCACGGCCCACTGTTTCGCCGCGTCACCGGCCAGGGAAAGGAGGTCGGGCCGGATCGCCTGGCCGACCAGCAGGTCGCCCGGCTGGTCAAACGCGCGGCGCTGGCCGCCGGGGTGCGCGCCGATCTGCCGGAAGGCGAACGCGAGGAAAAGTTCGCCGGCCATTCGCTGCGCGCCGG
>NZ_JBVAPG010000477.1:0-629 GCF_055413685.1 Bradyrhizobium sp. LeoA1Lang
TGGCCAGCGATCATCCGATCGCATCAAACAGGCCGGACATATGGATGCAAGCGATCCGATCACCTCAAAAGCTCTTGTGCCACGGGGGCCGTCCACATATGGGTCCCGGGTCAAGCCCGGGACGACGTGGGGTTAGGCCGCCGCTTCGATCTCCACCACAATGCGCCCCGTCGTCACCTGTTCGCCCTCGGCGACGTCGATCGCCGACACCGTGCCGGCGACGCCCGCGGTGTGCACGTGCTCCATCTTCATCGCTTCCAGCGTCATCACGGGCTGGCCTACGGCGACCTGTTCGCCCGGCTTGACCAGCACCGCGACGACGCGGCCGTTCATGGCGGCGCGGACCTTGCCGTCGCCGTTGGCTCCCGCGGCGGCCTCGGGCGGCGCCAGCGTCAGGTCGCGGACCGCGAGCGTAACGTCGTGATTCAGGATATAGAGACGATCGCCATCGCGCAGGAATTTTGCGCGCGCCATGAGGCCGTTGGTGCGATAGCGGATCGCATCTAGTGGTCTATCACAGTGATTTTGACTCTTTGGGGGTGGCTGGATAGGCGCGGCCGAGTTTGGCGCGAGCTTTGTCGGTTGTGAACATCCATTTGATTCGGGCTCGGGTTTTATTTCGCCGCCGT
>NZ_JBVAPG010000478.1:0-626 GCF_055413685.1 Bradyrhizobium sp. LeoA1Lang
GTCCGACCGCATGTAACGGGGCAGCCCGAACTCGCGGAACGCGGCGTCGAGCACCGGCCAGACATGCTCGGTGTCCGTGTGCGGCAGCGCCTGGCAGCGCAGAAGGTAGCGGCTATGGGCATCGGTGATCGTCAGCGGTTCACACCGCTCGCCGTCGCCCGTCAGGAACCAGCCCTTGAAGTCGATGCACCAGACGTCGTTGGCGGCCTCACAATAGGCAAAGGGCGCACTCGATGGCGGGCTGCGCCGGCGCAGCCGGCGCTTCACCGTCAGCCCCTCGCGATCGAACAGCTCTCCGATCGTGCTCGCCGCCGGCCAGTCTGTTTTGGGCGCGCGGCGTTCCAGATAGGCCCGCACCTTCACCGGCCCCCAGCTCGGATGCGCTCGCCGCGCCTCAAGGCAGCGCTCGGCAATGTCCGGCGCAATCGCGTGCGGGTGGTGCTGTGGAGCTCGTGAACGGTCGAGCAGGCCGACAGTCCCTTCCTCCTCAAAGCGCGCCAGCCACTTGTACCCGATCCGGCGGCTCACGCCGAACCGCCGGCAGGTCGCCGCAAACGATTCCTCGCGCTTCTCAACCGCCACCACAAACCGCATCCGCTCTTCCACGGTACAGGTCTCCTTCCACC
>NZ_JBVAPG010000479.1:0-626 GCF_055413685.1 Bradyrhizobium sp. LeoA1Lang
GGCCGTTGCCCTGCCGTTCCAGAGCGTCACCAAGGTCAGCAATCCGACGGCTGCACATGCGACGCGCATTCCGGCACGAGGATTGCCTATGTTTACGGCTTCGATTTGCATGACTTCAGGCACATCTGGTACTCGGTCTTGCAGGCATGGCCCGCGTAGTTCTTCATGCACGCCTTGTGCTGCTCGGCGCATACCTTGCAGGACGATTGCGCCTCGGCCGCGCGATCGGCGACCAGAAGGCCTGCCAGCACTGACAACGCAACGACAACTCGCTTCATTCGCGGTCCCCCTCTCGACTCGTGTGTGTGTTGCCTCCTCCTCGCCTAACTCTTGGTGCTCGCGGTCTTGTCGAGTGCCGCACGCAGCCCTTTGGCCAGCTTGATCGCATCGTCATTGGCCCAGAAGTGCATGAAGAACAGGCGCGGCTGCTCGTCGAGCATGTGGCTGTGGATCGCTGTTACATCGATGTCGTTCGCTTTCAGCGCCTTGATCACAGGATTGGCTTCGTCGCCGGTCAGCACGAAATCGCCGATGATGGCTGCCTTGCCGCCCCCCGTCGGCTGGAAGTTGATGGACTGTGCCACACCCATCGGGCCGACCGGTGCGAGTTGCATCCCAGCTTCGCT